>CAUSLL010000003.1:0-69233 GCA_963532835.1 uncultured Candidatus Saccharibacteria bacterium | reverse complement strand
GGTGCAAGCACCCCTCGCTGCCGCTCGACTTGCATGTGTTAGGCACGCCGCCAGCATTCATCCTGAGCCAGGATCAAACTCTCCGTTAAAAATCTACTTTGTATCAAAGTATTAAGGCTCTACAAAAATATAAACTGACGATGATATTGCACAATCAAATTGTTAAAGTTCGATAGACTGGCCAAAAATCCTCACGTAACTTGATCATTACAGATTGTAATTGTCGTTTCGCTCGCATCCCCACGACCAGACTGATATTTATCATACATCATCAACCAACCTTTGGTCAATACTATTTTGTAATTATTTTGTTGCGAAAAAGACAACAAGCGAGACAAACAATCCTATTGTTGCACCCACGGCAACCTCAACAGGGGTGTGGCCATGTGCAACACGGATGCGAGACAAAGAACTTTTTTGCTCATCCAACAACTGATTTAGCGTATCTCCCTGTTGTCCAGAGGAAAATCTCACCATCATAGCATCATATAGAATGATCATGGTCACCCACAGAACGATAGCAAATTGCACCGTATCAACACCATCATACAATGCGACAACAGTAGCTAACGAAACGACCGTTGCAGCGTGAGCGCTTGGCATACCCCCAGACAACAATAGAGGTGATTTTGGATTCTTACTAAATACTCGGCGATTTCTACCCATCAAGCGAAAGATATGCTTTAAGCCCTGAGCCAATGCCCATGCCAACAAAGGCACTAGCAAATATCTCATTTAGTTTCCTCTTCGGAAGACCGCTCTTCCATTAAGCCTATAGAAGATACTGCATCATTATCACCCAGCCGCATGATAGTAACACCTTGAGTCGTACGGCCTAGTAGCTTGATGTCTTTGAGGCTAATACGAATCGTTTGTCCATTTTGTGATACCAAGATAGCATCCATCATGGTTGGGTCGATCGTCTGAACTGATATGATTGGACCCGTCTTTGCTGTCACAATCGCCGCTTTAATGCCCACTCCGCCACGCTTGTGGCTTGGGAAGTTGGTTACTTTTGTACGCTTACCGAATCCCTGTTCACTGATAACCAATAGTGTTTGGTCGTCACTCGTCACAATATCCATACCGACTACTCGGTCGTTTGGCCGCAGACGGACTCCACGGACTCCACGAGCAGCCCTACCCATTGGCCGCGCATCTTTTTCGTTAAATCGAATCGCCTGACCAGCTGATGTTGAAATAATTACATCGCTTTCTCCATCAGTTTTCTTGATCCACTTCAGTTCATCACCATCATCCAGCTTTATGGCAATCAAACCATTCGTACGGATATTAGCATAGTCACTGAGCGGAGTTTTCTTAACGGTACCATTTTTTGTGGCCATGAACAGATAACCGGCATCGCTAGCATTCTTTTCATGTTTAATGATGGCGGTAATTTTCTCCTCTGGCTGCATTTGTAATAGATTAACAGCGGCCACACCCTTAGCGCTAAGGCTAGCAGCTGGAACTTCATATGCCTTGAGACGAAATACGCGACCCCTATTGGTGAAGAACAGTAGATAGTCGTGCGTACTTGCCGGGATGATCTGAGCAATGATATCCTCTTCCTTAGTGGTCATGCCGCGCTTACCCTTGCCGCCACGGTTCTGCTTACGATAGTCACTCGCCAGAGTTCGCTTAATATAATTCTCAGTTGTCAAAAGAACAACGGCATCTTCCTCTGGGATTAGCTCCTCATCAGAGAACTTACCCAGCTCATGGTTGATAATTTTACTACGCCTCTCATCACCATATTTCTCTTTCATTTCCAAGAGCTCAGTCTTGATGATATTCAAGATCTCTTGCTCATCAGCCAAGATAGCCTCTAGTCGTGCAATCAGCTTCAAGAGTTCGCGGAGTTCATTTTCGACCGCTTCACGCTCAAGTCCAGTCAGGCGTCGCAGCTGCATCGCCAAGATAGCCTTGGCTTGAATCTCGCTCAGCCCAAACTTAGCACGCAAATTCTTCTCTGCCTCATCCTGAGTTTTTGAAGCACGAATGGTTTTAATCACCTCATCGATATGATCCAGCGCAATCTTATAGCCCTCCAAGATATGCGCCCGGGCCTTTGCCTTTTTTAGCTCAAACTCAGTACGGCGACGCACCACAGACTGACGATGTTTGACAAATTCGCTCAGAATATCATGCAAACCTAAAATTCGTGGCTGCATGGTATTAACCAACGCCAGCATGTTGTAATTAAAACTCGTCTGGAGCGCTGTTAATTTATATAGCTGATTCAACACCTTCTTTGGATAGGCATCCTTTTTCAGCTCGATGACGATGCGGACCTTACCTCGAGAGCTTTCATCGCGTAGGTCAGCCAACTGTACCCGCTTTTCTTTGTGAAGCTCACCAATTTTTTCGATCAATGTTGCTTTATTTACACCATACGGTATCTCAGTAACAACAATCTGGTGTCGACCTCGTTTGGTCTCCTGGATCTCTGCCACTGCTCGCATCATCACACTACCGCGACCAGTCGCATACGCTTGGCGCATCTGTGCACCACCGTAGACGATCGCGCCCGTCGGAAAGTCTGGACCCTTCACATGCTGCAGCAAGTCGTCAACCGTTGCTTCAGGATTATCAATCAGCTCAATCGTCGCATCTACCAACTCACCCAGGTTGTGTGTCGGGATACTCGTTGCCATACCAACAGCGATACCAATCTGGCCGTTCAACAGCAAATTCGGTAACTTTGCCGGCAACACAATCGGCTCACGCTCTGAACCATCAAAGTTATCCTTAAAATCAACCGTTTCCTTCTCGATGTCAGTTAGTAATTCTTCAGCTGGTTTATCGAGTCGCGCCTCGGTATAACGGTGGGCAGCTGGTGGGTCTCCGTCCATTGAACCAAAGTTTCCCTGACCTTGCACCAAGGTGTAGCGCATTGCCCAATCTTGCGCCAAACGAACCATCGAATCATAAATCGCTGAGTCACCATGTGGGTGATATTTACCCATCACGTCACCGATGATACGTGCTGATTTGACGAATTTCGCAGTACTACGGTTGCCGTTCTGATTCATTGAATACAAAATACGGCGATGCACCGGCTTCAGACCATCACGCACATCTGGCAATGCCCGGTCAACGATGACGCTCATCGAATAACGGAAGAAATTGTCTTGCATCACATTTTCAAGTCGGCGTCGCTCTAATCCTGCTGATACTTCAGTCACCATATCTGGTGTTGCCTCAATTGACTCATGTTCACTGGTTGGTTGCATCTGTTTGTCCTGATCACTCATGATTAAATATCCAAATCCTCTAAGTTAGCATTTTTTGCCCAGCTCTGAATAAAGCTTTTACGCAAGCTCACATCATCACCCATCAGTCGCGTAAAGATCGCGTCCGCTTCCTCGGCGTCTTCCACTCTGACCTGAATCAACACGCGATTTTCTGGATTCATCGTCGTCTCCCATAGCTGGTCAGCGTCCATTTCACCAAGACCCTTAAACCGTGAAATCGTCACGCCAGCCTGCTTTGTGATATCCTGTTCATCATCAATCGCTGTACCGCGACCCTTCTTATCAGCAATCAGGTCTGCCAAGACTTTGTCTTTCTCCGCCTCATCATATGCGTAGATCTTCTTCTGGCCGCGGTTGATTGAGTATAGTGGTGGCTTAGCAAGGTACACATAACCACCCTCAACCACCTCTTTCATATAACGAAATAGGAAGGTCAACAGCAAAGTCGCGATGTGACTACCGTCAACATCGGCATCGGTCATGATGATAATTTTGTGGTAACGCAGACCATTGATATCAAACTGATCGCCAATCCCAACGCCAAACGCCTGGATCATTGCCACAATCTCTTTGTTAGCAAACATTTTATCAAGTCGAGCCCGCTCAGTGTTCAACACCTTACCTCGGAGCGGCAAAATCGCCTGAGTTTTACTGTCGCGGCCCTCTTTAGCTGAACCCGCTGCTGAATTACCCTCAACGATGTAAATTTCACTATCACTTGGGCTCTTACTTGAACAGTCCCACAATTTGCCCGGTAATCCCATACCATCAAGTGCGCCCTTACGGATCACATTGTCGCGTGCTGCTCGTGCCGCTTTGCGAGCTCGTGCCGCCAAGGTCGCCTTACCAACAATCTTCTTAGCAACACCAGGGTTTTCCTCCAGATAGTACGAAAAGTACTCATTCATCACCTGCTCAACATAGCGACGCATCTCTGGATTACCAAGTTTATTCTTAGTCTGACCTTCAAACTGTGGATCGGGCAATTTAACCAAAATAATCGCTGTCAAGCCCTCACGAATGTCGTCGCCAGTCAGGTTGTCTTCTTTTTCCTTCAGCAGACTATTTTTGCGTGCATAGTCATTGATGACCCTGGTCAACGCTGAACGAAAACCGACTAGGTGTGTACCGCCGTCTGGCGTCAACACATTGTTGGCAAATGGCTTTACTGTCTCAATATACGTGTCGTTATACTGCACAGCAATTTCCACCATGCAGTCTTCAACTTGTTTTTCAACGTAAAATGGCGCATCGGCTAAAACATCTTTGCCCAAGTTCAAATGCTTCACATAACTTTGAATTCCGCCTTCAAAGTAGAAAGCCTGACGATCACCCGTACGCTCGTCTACAACAGAGGTGTATACGCCTTTGGTTAAGTATGCCTGGTGGCGCAAATAGTTAACCACCCATTTATAATCAAAATCAACCGTTTCTTTAAATATTGTTGGGTCGGGATAGAAAATTATCCGCGTACCAGTTGGCCGGTCTGCCTTACCGACCTTCTTGAGTGGCTCCACAATGCCACCAATTGCAAACACCACCCGGTAGAGCTGACCGTCACGCACCACTTCAGCAATCATCTTAGTAGAGAGAGCATTAACAACACTTGATCCAACACCGTGAAGTCCAGATGACACCTTGTAGCCACCGCCGCCAAACTTACCACCAGCGTGCAACACTGTTAACACAGTTTCCAGCGTACTCATACCAGTCTTCGGATGTTTATCAACCGGTATGCCACGACCATCATCAGTGATCTGAACACCGCCGTCCTCCAGCAGCACTACTTCAACTTTTGTAGCATACCCAGCGATAGCCTCGTCGATCGAGTTGTCGGCAATCTCCTTAATCAAGTGGTGTACACCGTCATAGCCAGTACTACCAATATACATACCCGGGCGCTTACGAACCGGCTCAAGTCCTTCGAGAACTTGAATTTGTGATCCATCATAGGATTGATTATCTGTTTGTTTAGCCATGTCTCCCTCACTATTTCCTGACTTGTCAGCTATTTACAACTCTCTCATTATACCGCAAAAAAATTGTTCACTCAAGTGCTTTACCTGAACATATTTCTTATGCTAAAATGGAGTAGATATTATCATAATAATAGATTACATAAACATACAAGAACGGGGCAACCATGTTTAGAAAAATAGTTTCTCACTTGCCATTTAGTCCATCACTTATCAATGAATTGGGCTTTTATGCAAAAAGGTTAAGTAAAGAGGAGGCTACTCGAAAATTAGGCTTAATTTTCACTGTTCTTGCGTTAATCGTCCAATCATTAGTGGTATTCTCTCCTCCGGAATCAGCAAATGCTGCAGACCCAAGCGACATGGTTCGAGGTGGCGTATGGAGTGGAAGCCAAATGATGAATCACTATGATGCTAACACCAACGATATCCGCTCATTGTTCAATACAATTGGTATTACCCGCGCAGAGCTATCAAATGCAACTCGCAACCTGCAAACTCTACACAGCCGTGACGGCAATTATTCCTGGGGAATGACTCCACATTTTGGATCGGCTCAAGGAGAGGGCTCCTACTCTGTTAAATCAGCTGGCAGTGGAATGCGTAGTTTTTACTACAGGCCACATCAACTTTGGGGTAATTTTACCTATACCGCGTACGTAGGCCACTCAGCCAAGTTCGGCTGGTTCGCAATTATGCGTAACTGTGGCAATCTCATTACCAAAAGCATCCCTCCAGCACCAACCTGCCCTCCAGGACAAATCGGTACCTATCCAAACTGTTCTACACCTCCAGCTCCCGTAGTCACCTGTAATGCCTTAGAGGTGAAGCAAAGCGATAATAATAAATATCAGTTTACCGCTAACACAAGTGTCGCTAATGGCGCCAAAATACAAAAATATGTGTTTCAAGTTTATAGGGGTAATTCTCTTGTAAAAACTCTAGAGAGCACCACCCCAAATGTAACATATCAAGAAAAAACCCCTGGGTCATACAAAGTAACTGTAACACTCAAAACTTCTCTAGGTGACCGCACCTCTGCTGGCTGTCAAAAGACGTTCAATATCGCTGCGCCAGAAAGGTGCCCGCAAAATCCAACACTACTTAAAAATGACCCACGCTGTCAGCCATGTGCAGGCAACCCAACTCTTTGGATAGAAGATAAGCAGTGTTCTGCTTCCTTTATCCAACAAAAGAGCGCTATAAACCTCACTCAGAGTAATATGGACGCTACTAAGACCACCGCGAAAGCACATGATCGTATTACCTATCACCTAAAGGTCACCAACAAGGGTTTTGCACCAGAAAAATATACATTCACAGAGAATTTGGGCGATGTTCTGCAATATTCGTCTATCTTTGAATCAGGTGGCGGAACCCTCAAAGAGGACGCCAATAGCAATGGCGGAAAAACTGTTCTCCAGTGGCCAGAGGTAACCATTAAACCTGGTGAAACCCAAGAACGCACGTTCACGATACAGATGGCTAGTAAAATATCCTCTATGAGCACTGGCACAAGTAACCCTGGATCATTTGACTGTAGGATGGACAACACCTTCGGCAACACCGTAAGTGTCAAAGTTGATTGTCCAAATGAAAAGAAAGTCGTCGAAACAGTGGCTACACAACTGCCCCGCACTGGTGCTGGCGAAAATATGCTGTTCGCAGGCCTAATCCTTTCAGTCGTCACATTCTTCTACTTACGGTCCAGGCAGCTCAAGAAAGAAGTGCGCATCATACGGCACACATACAACTCAGTAGGTACAATTTAAATAAAAGTTAGGTGTAGTCACAATGAAAGAATCACTTAAGTTCAACAACGAGGCCAAAATATCACACGAAGGCCTGAATGATCTGCGAACAGAAACACACAATCGTGCAGCCGAAGTTATCAAAAATCGAGTCGAAAAAGAAAGCTCACCAGCAGAAAAATCAGAGGCTGAAGCACGTGAGCAACTCGAAAAAGTCATTGAAAAGTCCGAAGCTGAAGAGGTAAAACAAGAAAAGAAGAAGCAACCCGCAAAAGCCGAACGCCTCATAACCAAAGAGGATCGCAAAGACAGCTTCAAAAAGACCATGGAGACAGTTCAAAGCCAGCTCCCTAAGTCCAGCCGAACTTTCAGCAAGGTTATTCATAACCCCACCATCGAGAAAGTTAGCGAAGTCACAGGTAGAACAGTTGCTCGACCAAACGCCATACTGTCTGGCTCTGTGGCGGCTTTTGTCTTAACTCTCGCTATATATACCCTAGCAAAAATAAACGGGTACCCTCTGTCGGGATTTGAGACGATTGCAGCATTCACCATTGGATGGCTTGCTGGTATGTTGTTTGACTACATCCGCATAGGCGTAAAAGGCGGGAGTAGCAGCTAAGCTACTACCGAATCTTAGGCCTCTTATTCTAAATCTATCGCAATTTTATTGATATTTCCCTGTCCGAGTCCTGATTACCATCCCTGAGGTCAAGCCTGTTGTTAGACGGCTTTGGTTGCGCTGAGTCTAGCTCTTGTTGCATTCTTTCTTGGATAGATAAATTCTCTTTATTAATAGTATCTGAAGATGGCATAACATTGGCAACCGGAGGTGTTGTCGGTATATCTACAGGAGTACCAGGATTATCCTGAGGCGACCGTGACAAGCCACCCATCTGACCACTACTCAAACTCTGCATGTTAGGGCCTGAACTAGCAGTAGACGTTGGCGTCGGTATTGTCACTGGCGTTGCAGGAGATAACGCGCCAGAGGCTTTTTGTGTTGGTACTGGCTGCGCACCGCCTATCTGCTTACGCTTCGACAACCACTCGTCTAGGAAAGATTTATTTTCTCGTAATGCAGTAGGTTTAGGTGAAGTAGCTTGTATCTTTGTATTTGCCCTGCCTAACCGCTCAAATATTTCCTTCTCCACAACAGCACGCGGCCTGCCATACTTCGCAGAGGACAGCCTCACCAGCGCATCCCGCAGCTGAGAGTTCTCCTGCCCCATCGGTGGTATCCAGTTCATACTAAACGGCGCCGATGGAACATTGTTGATCATAACTGAGGTAATTGATTGGAAGTTTGGCAACTTAGACAAATCATCCACATCAAAAACTGGTTGAAATTTCTTGACCATCAACTCAGCGTCCGTCACGCCAATACGCCCAGAAATCACCGTACCGACGTTACCGATAATTGCTTCACGTATCTTATCCGTCAACTGGGTCATGAACTGGTTACCCATGATAAGGCTTAGCTTATATTTACGAGCCTCAGACAAGATAGACTCAAAGCTATCTGTAGCAAAGTTCTGAAACTCGTCAACATACAATGAAAAATCAACTCGCTGGTCCTCTGGGGTATCGGCTCGAGCCATCGCTGCAGCCTGAAACTTCATCACAAAGATAATACCGAGCAGCTTGGAGTTCAACTCTCCCATCTTACCCTTGGAAAGATTAACCAATAGGATCTTATTATTATCCATTATCTCCCGCAAGTTAAATCCAGACTTCGTTTGTCCAATGATGTTGCGCATTGCATCGTTAGAGATAAATGGACCAAACTTTGCGACAACCCAAGACACAACTTCACCAGCTTCATTAGATCGCTGTGACGCTGGAAACTCCTTTGTCCAGAAATCAATCACTTGCGGGTCGGTAACATATTTCAGTTTACTCTTCACAAATTCTGGGTCTATGAGACATTTTGGTATATCGATAAACGTTCCGCCCGCGGGATCAGACATCAATAACAACGCACAGTTACGGAAAATGTGCTCCAAACGAGGACCAACGATTCCCGTATGCCCCGGGTCATACAACCCATACAGCATATTGATTGCTTCTTGCACCAAAAAGTCTTTCTGGTCTGGTGTATCAAACTCAAACATATTCAAACCAATAGGGTTTGTCATGTCGGCTGGATTAAAATAGATAATATCTTCGACACGCTCTTTTGGCACCTTACCAAGAAGAGACTCTACCAAGTCTCCGTGCGGGTCAATAAACGCAAAGCCTCGACCATCCATCATGTCTTGATATGCCATATTCTCCTGCAAGACAGACTTACCGACACCAGTTTGACCAATGATATAAACGTGGCGACGACGGTCTTTTGTTCCGATGCGAATAGGTTTTTTAACTCCACGAAATTCGTTATAACCAATCAACAGGCCTTCGTCCAAAACATCTGTAGGACCATCAACCTGCTTGGACATCTGACGTTTAACCTGAGATGTTGGTATCGACGAGGAGCCAGGTAAATGAAACAACGTTGCCATTTCTACACTATTCAAGATGTTATATTTTATCTGTTGTGGAAAAAACCTCATTATGTATGCTGTTGTAATTTCCTCTATATTGCGCGTAACTGAGAACTTAAAGCCATTATTTCGTGGTGAATCAAACAACGCAAAAGCGGCAATAATATTCTTCAACAGAGATTGAGACCTTGCTGCAGTATTAGAAGAGACCACAACACGAATCAAAACCTCATAGGCTGGATACCTAGTCTTTTCACTGACAGCATCAACTTCTGCCTGCTCAAGCGAACTCAACGGCTTATTTTCTTCTTCTTTTTGCTTTTCATCATTTTCTTGTGGTGGTTTCCACAATGCTTCCAAAATATCCTTTGGGGCTATAAGTGCACCAATACCCGTCTTTTTCTTTTTATGTTTTCGCAAATTATCAATGTGAAGTTCAGAGGCTTTAGCCCAGCCGTCATATGCTGGCCTGATGAGAAATTGTATACCGATTCCATCGTCTTTCGATGCAGACGAAAGTGCATTAAGCAATGCCCGCGATGCATCACGCTTTGATTCTTGATACGTCGCTATTGGATAAATGAAAGACTTACGCAAGGTGAATTCACCGCCTATCATGCCAGAGGTGCGACCAATCTCACTAAAAATATTCACTTCGCTCATCTCCTCCAATCGTGCTGATGGATAAGCTGCTATGATAGCTTGGCGAATAACGTCGATCAGCACCACAGGCACCACTGCATAATAGTGGACTAAACCACCAGTAGCGACAATCTCAAGAGATATATGACGCTGACCATAAAACTTACTCTTAAAGCCTTTGGTAGCGGTGCTGGATATAATATTATACATAACCTGTGCCTGAGAGATGACCTCCTCATTGAGGTCACGCTGGTCACGGCTACCATTATCTATATCCTCACTGGTCGGAGGCAAATGTATCAACAAAGGCACCATTTTTAGGCCGCGCTCATAATTCTTTGCTTCACGCATAGCATTACGGTACAGTATAAAAATTACTGATGTTCCAACAGCTATAATCCCTAATACCAGTAATCCTAAGATGAGAACTCCACCCATTAATCCATCCTACTCATTAGACTGACCAAGAGTCTTATTATATCGTTTCTTCAAATAATCTGCTTGCAGCTGAGCAATGACCCGCGCTCGTTCATGAGGATTCCCCTCTGTTAGAGCAATTAAGCTCTTTAGCTTATCAACCCACTCTTTCTCAATCAAATCATCATCCCCTGCTATAGAAGGAACTCCTGCCATAACTGCATCATCATCCGTCTGCGGTGTCTGAACACTAGCAGGATCCTGAGGAGTAGGCTGTGCCAAGTTTGCTATGTCAACAACAGGCAACGCCGGCGTAGCAGGTAATTGCTTCCCCTGCTCAATGGACTGTGCCCCATACTGTTCAAAACTTTTTTCTTGATTGCCATATTGACGCTCTACATCAGGAGCTACAGGAGCTGATTCTGTCCTTGGTATTACTGGTGTCGTCTCAGGATTCATACTCAAATTATATCATGGTGTACACGAAAAGACCATGTTAGAACCTCTTATATACGTACAAACAAGCAATCACTTCAAAGATGACAACAAGACAGATATCAAAAAGCTTTATGCCGCCAATAGATTGAATTCCTAGCAATATAACTGGAGCCAAAGCAAGCACGCTGGAGAAATAATACAATTTTATATCCTGTCGATTTTTACTACCATCTCTAGGCTTTGGCACATGTAATATAGAAAATAAAAATCTCAGCAAAATATATAAAGCGCTAGTTAGTGCCACATATAGGGAAAATAAAAACAAAAGAACCCCAAAAGGACCTATGCCAGATGGGGTAGTCATATTTATAATCAATAATACCGTTAGGGTTGCAACGCAGCCAATTGTAATAGCGATCTTCTGCTTCATATCACATATTATACACGAGCGCATAGCCCAAAAGAGCCCGAGCGATAACAGAAGTTGAACTACAAACGCTCCATCCGCCGCTTCAAAACAACTATTAGGGCGCGGGCATTGCGAGTTCGTCGTTATCGCTCAAGGCGACTGACCGCTCCTTATGTAAGGAGCATGTCCTTGCGTGAAGTTCCTTCCACACATCCAGTACTCTCATTACCAATACCTTACAAAGATAAGGATAAACTGGATGTGTGTGTACTATCCACGCGCGCTCAACACCTATACTATTTGTAACTTGCGAATAATCACAAATAACTTTAGTGGAGCATCGGCGGCACCATGCCTAAAACACAATAACCAAATATAGACTATATGCTTTCAGCTTCATGTTGCAGCCGTTCCCTACACCAAAGTAATATTTAGCGCTAAGCGATATTCTAGAATTAATTATTTTAATGTACTTTTTTGCTTTGTTTATTTTTCAAAAGCTTATGTACACATATTAGCATCTATTGCAAAATAAATCAAGTATCTTTCCAAGAAATTTGTTGTAATAATCACATAAATTAATAATATTTACCATACAATCATCTGTAAAATCAATATTCTAAGGACAGTGACCATACAGTGAATATTACAACAATAATAATTCACCAGGCTTATATCTGCCAAGAAAATTCTTTGTCTATACCAACTAGATCACAGCTCATGCAGTAGCAATAGCTAGTAAATACACTACGACTTATCTAACAATTTCTTTAGAATTACTTACAAAAGCATACTACTCAATATGTTACAAATATATAATCATTGTCCACTGGATGCAGACATGCGCACATACAATATCAATCACTATTAACCAACGTCCCTCGCCTTTGCGGTAGATTTTTAAGTCATGTCATTGCCACTACCAAAGTCTCAGCAGTCTACCTCTCGTTAAGGATGGCGGCGTTATTCCTATATTGCGTAGTCTATCGCCCTCCTCCACATACAGTATAAACATAGCAAGTAGAAGGACCGCGCGGTTGGTAGCAACCTAGCATCACTAAGGACTACTTAAGAGTTAAAAATAGCTGTTCTTGCCCTACAATCAGGTGTAGTTTTTTTTACTCATTAAATCTTTAGTAAACATGTTGACATAACCGTTTTCATGGATTATTATAGGGGTAGCTTCTGAATAAAAAAGTTGTACAAACTAATAATGGAAGCCAAAAATAAACAGATCATCAAAAACTCCACTTTTTGAAAACGACCACTACTCGCAGGTGGTTGTTTTCTTATATGAAAGTTTTTCATAACAAAAAATCAGCCTAATGGCTGATGTTAGTTGAGCTGTTTGGTGGAGCTGCCGGGTACTGCCCCCGGGTCCAGTTGGTATCATAAATATTCGTCTACAAACATAGGATCATTTACATTTTTATAACACAGCTTGGATAATAAACGAACCCAAAAACCGAGCTTGTTACGTGGCAAAAGTCCCATGTATTTGCCACTTCCAAATACATAGCGAGCAACATAAATTCTGACACCTCAAATCGTATCATGTTGCCTATACGAAGAGATGGCTATAGATTAAGCTACAGCTGGCGCAAAGGCTGGAGCCTTGAACAGGCTAGCTACTTTGCTTGCAAAGTTTTTTGCATCTAACAATATGCGTATCGTGCATGTTCGGTTTGCAGAATATTTTGATAAAGTCCAACTGTCGAACGCTATTTCAGCCCCACAATCATATACAGTATACCACCCCACCTTTAAAAACCAAATAAATTATGGTTAACTGTACATATATGACGGTAAGCAAGATACTCTCTGCAACACCATGTGGGTTTCAAGGCCAATTAATTGAAATTGAGGGAGATTTATCAAAAGGGCTGCCGAATATCCAAATTGTCGGCTTAGGGAATAAGGCGATCGACGAAGCAAAGGACCGAGTCCGAAGTGCTATCAAGAACTCTCTACTTGAGTTCCCAAAGGGCAAAATTGTCATCAACCTGGCGCCAGCTGAACTACCAAAAGATGGTACCCAATTTGATCTGCCGATTGCATTGTCAATATTACAACTGAATAATCTCCTCTCGCAAGAATCCGTTAGCAACGCGCTCTTTGCTGGAGAGCTAGCTTTGGATGGTTCCATCAGGCCCATCCAATCAGCAATTACCATTGCCGAAGCTGCTGAGAGAAACAACATTACGACTATTTACATTCCAGCTGAAAATACAGAACAGGCTCTCCTATTAAAGAACATCACCGTTATCCCTATCAAAAGCCTGCGCCAATTATTCCTACATCTGAAAAAAGAATGCCTGATACCACCTGCTGTTAAAAAAACTACATCTGATGTTACAGAGGTGACAGACACTCCAATAGACACGATCATCGGACAAGAGCAAGCTAAACGAGCCATTAGTATTGCAGTAGCAGGAAGACATAATTTACTATTTTCAGGACCCCCTGGGTCTGGCAAAAGTATGCTAGCAAAGGCTTTAGCGAGTCTATTGCCTCCTTTAAGGGGTCAAGAAATAATAGATGTCACCAAACTGCACAGTATGAGCAATCCGGACTTAGCAGACAATATAGTCTCATCTAGGCCATTCCGCGCACCGCACCATACAGCGAGTAGAGTTTCTATCATAGGAGGGGGTCCTAAAGCTCGACCAGGAGAAATAAGCTTAGCGCACAATGGAGTCCTATTCTTGGACGAAATCTTAGAGTACCCACGATCGGTCTTAGAAGCGTTACGCCAACCCATGGAAGACCATACCATAACCATCAGTCGTGCTAACCAAAAATACAAATACCCTGCCTGTTTTTTACTAGTTGCCACTATGAATCCTTGTCCTTGCGGATATTACGGAGACGCTGAGAAAAATTGTACTTGTACATCTTCTCAAATCCTTAACTACCAAAAAGGACTGTCAGGGCCGCTCCTTGATCGCATAGATATGACAGTAACTGTCAATCGCGTGAACCATGAAATACTCCTACAGAATAAGCCGTTGAATAATTCACAACAGTTAAAAATAACAGAGAGCATACAACAGGCATTACATTTTCAGCAACAGCGTTTCAATAGTAGTGAAAAGCACAACGGATCATTGAAAAGCTCTGAGATCGACCGCTATGCTCGCCTATCTCCTGAGGCAAAAAACCTTCTCATTAAAGCAGCGAAAAGCTTGGATCTTAGCACGCGAAGCTACTTTAAAGTTATAAAGGTAGCTCGAACCATTGCAGATTTGGAAGCTTCCGACACAATTGATACGCCTCACATCGCCGAAAGCTTGCAATACCGGCAAATTCAACATTCATAGATCCTTGAAATGCGCGCTCTTATCTGTTAGAATTGATTTTGGAATTAATCTAACGATTCACTTTATAAAGGAGAGCTAACGATTAATAAAACAATTCGTACCAACGGAGCTATCCGTGCTCGCGAACTACGCGTTATTGGTTCAGATGGTGAGCAGCTAGGAGTGATGTCACTCCGTGAGGCACTAGCAGCGGCAGAAGAAGCGGGACTAGATCTCGTGGAAATATCACCCAACGCTAATCCACCTGTGGCCAAAATCGTCAACTGGGGCAAATACCAGTACCAGAAGATGAAGGACCAGCAACGTAATCGCAAACTAGCTAAAGCCAGCGACCTGAAACAAATGCGTTTCGGTCTCAAGATAGGCCAAGGCGACTTGGAAGTAAAACTTCGTAAAGTCCGTAAATTCTTAGAGGAAGGACACAAAGTTCGCATCCAGGTAATGTACAAGGGGCGCGAAATGGCGCACAAAGAGATCGGTTACGAATTGATTGAAAAAATCACTACCCTGCTTGAAGAAGTTGCAATCGTAGAACAAAAGCCTCAGATGGCAGGTCGCAATCTGAGCGTAGTAATAAGGAGTAAGTAATGCCAAAACTAAAGACCCACAAGGGCACTGCTAAGCGCATCAAGCTAACCAGTACCGGCAAACTAACCCGCCAACGTGCATTTGGCGGTCACCTCTTAGCCAAGAAGTCTAAGAGCCGTAAACGTGCCATTAACACAACAGCAACCGTAAAAGGCTCTATGGCCAAAAATGCTCGTCGAGCAATGGGAGTGTAGTATATTATGCGAGTAAAACGAGGTGTTTCAGCACATGCGAAACATAAAAAGATCCTTAAAGCTGCTAAAGGAATGCAACATAACCGTACGCGCAGTTTTCGTCTAGCAAAACAAGGCGTTATTCGCGCTCTGCAATACGCTTATCGCGATCGTCGCAATAAAAAACGCGACTTACGAGCATTGTGGATTACACGTATTAATGCAGCTGCTCGCCAAGAGGGTACTACCTACGGCAAGTTGATCGCTGGCATGAAGGCTAATAATATTGAGGTGAACCGCAAAATATTGGCAGAGATAGCGGTAAATGATCCTGTAGCATTCAAAAAAATCGTTCAAGCAGCTACAAAATAGGTCATAACTTAGAAATAATATAGTAAAAATCCTCCTATTGATGGAGGATTTTTACTATACAGTCCACCGATAAGCCGGGTTCTGTCGTGGGCAATCATCTATCTAGTTCATTTGTTGCCAAATGAATCAAGCGGTTCTCGACCTACAGGTGGACACCCGAAATGTAGATCTCCTTGCAACCGACAGGGTTTACCTCCTTGCTATGTCACCATAGCAAGCTGTAAGCTCTTACCTTACTCGTTTCACCTTTTCCCATAACTATGGGTAGTTTTGTTTCTGTGGCACTTTCCCTAGGGTCACCCCCGGTCGCCGTTAGCGACTGTCGTGTCCTTTGTTGCCCGGACTTTCCTCTTGACAAGAGTCAAGCGATTGCCTAGTGAACTGCTGTATCTGATTATATATGCTCTGTAATTATTCGTCTACCCACCAAGCCCAATTAAAAATATGCAAACAAAAAGCCCCCGGGCCATGAACGCTTGATATTCCCCGCATAACGCAAGGTGGGTGCTCGCAACATATCACCACGGTGATATATCATATAAAGCTCCCTATCATATGATGTTAGGAAAATCATATGCGCCCATAGACTCAAGGGACTACTTATATTATACACTAAAAATCAAAATAAATACCTGAAGTGTGTGTATAATCAACCAATTCATAAATAAAGATATAAATGGCGAACCAACCATGACAAGAGCCATGATGATGACAAGCCCATATTGTTCGACCTGTCTCATAAAACCTCTCACAAAATCCGGAGCCAATGCATAGAACACTCTAGATCCGTCAAGTGGTGGTATGGGGATCATATTGAAAGCAAAAAAGCCCAGATTGACAAATACAAAAGTCTGAAGCGTGACGCCGATCAACGATGGCGAAAAACCAAATTTGTCTACAAAGCCTAAACTTACGCCAATACCAAAAAAAGTAAAAGCCAACACTAGGTTAGTTAGGGGCCCGACAATCGCCACCAAAGCGACACCCCATTCCCCAAATCGCACCTTATGTGGATTAAATGGTACTGGTTTGGCTCCACCAAACACCGGAGCACCTAACATCAACAATATTAATGGTAGCAGGATGGTGAGAAGAGGGTCGATATGTCTTATAGGATTGAGCGATAGTCTTCCCTCTGCCTTGGCGGTTTGATCACCCAAGAAATACCCCATAAAAGCATGCATCGCCTCATGAATAGTCATTGATACCAGAATCACTAACAATGTAATTACCACGGCTGTAAAGTTCATATATTTTATTATACCATCTTGACTATTTTGTGATATACCGTTACAATATTAGGGATTGTTTAATAAATGAGAGAGGTTGGAAATGGCATCACGATGCGAACTAACCGGCAAAGGCAAGCAGTACGGCCATAACGTGAGCTTCTCACTGCGACGTACAAAGCGAGTTTTTAAGCCGAATCTACAAAAAAAGACCTTTACGGTCGGTGGCCAAAAAGTCACAATGGTACTTAGCACCCAGGCGATTCGCACTCTTCGAAAAAAAGGTATTCTACAGAGCGCAGCAAAAGCTAAATAAATAAAATCCTCCATGATGGAGGATTTTATTTAATCAGATTAACTGCAATCAATTTTCACTACCGTCAATTGCTCAGGTAGAGCTTCCGTGGACTTAACTTTCCATTTAGTGCCAGCATCTATACCAGAAGCACCTACTTCTTTTAAGAATGTATCTAATACATCCTGTGGTACCTCATACGCTAATTCTGGATCTGAATAATGAACCGGTATAACAACTCGAGGATCAATTTGCTTAACAATTACTGCTGCTGCCGTAGCATCCAGAGTGTATCCTCCGCCACCGACAGGCAGTACAACGATATCAGTAACTCCAATTTGCTCTAATTGTTCCTCACTCAACTTTGGGTCAATGTTCCCCAGGACAGCTATTCTCACCCCACCTATCAGAAGCTTATAGATCGTACTATTATTCCCTTCTGCATCGATGTGTCGTTGGGCAGGAAAGCCAGCTAACCCAACATCTGCCACTTCATACTCACCAGGGCCATCAAATTGTACGCGAGGATTACCTACTGTTGATGCGAATCGGTCTTCAGTGAGTACCTCGACCACATCCTCAACAGATAAGTCCTTCTTACCAACTAGCGATAGTCTTGGATCAAATACAACCTTTACGTTTTTTGTTGTAAAAATGACAGCATTAGCACCCTTATACTCTATGTCAAACATATTATCTCCTTATTTTAATATTCTATCTACATCAACTAACACTGAATGCTTACCACTCAAAATATCAGTCACAAACCTATCACGAACGCTCAACCGATAATAGAAGTCATCATATGATAACACGGCATAGTTAAGGCTCTTCTTTTCTAGTTTTTCGGCTTTATCCATCAATTTTTCCAACTGAGATTGTACGATCTCACCCACAACCAATAAATCTACTCTACTAGCAGAACCTCTAACCAACGTTCCTGCTGCTATGGCAAGCCGCAAACCAGAGAGTTGACCCACTTTAGCTAACCAAGTTGTGTCTTTTGCGACGGCTTTTGGCTCTTTTGCTTTAGGTGAGCTGTCAGCAAATATCATAGATAAAGCCTCGAAATATTGGTACTGTTGATTGACTGCATAGTACAGCTTATTGTCAGCATTATCAGACACAATGATACCAACATTCATCATATTGGCTAATTCACGCCTCACGGAATTAA
The DNA here is from genome assembly GCA_963532835.1 of uncultured Candidatus Saccharibacteria bacterium. Lineage (GTDB taxonomy): Bacteria > Patescibacteriota > Saccharimonadia > Saccharimonadales > Saccharimonadaceae > Nanosynbacter. The sequence continues at coordinate 50,703 of CAUSLL010000003.1, read as the reverse complement.
TCTGCTCATCAATAAGACGCGTAATCTCTCGCACGTAGAATGATTTTCCGGGATTATTTAAGAATAAATGCAACAGCTTTACTCTTGTTTTTGAACCAAATAATGAATCAATCATTGCACAATAATTGTATCACGGATTGCCTAGGTGAGCCAGTATCTGTGATAAATAGTGTTCAGCTGAATATAGGTCACACCACACAATATAGGGGTTGCGTCTCAACCAAGTCATTTGGCGTTTAGCTAATTGCCGATCACTAACAACCATCCTCTGTATCATTTCAGCGTAGTCAATTTTACTACATATATATTGACGTATTATAGGATAGACATTGCCCGTCATCGCCTCACTACACCAGTCATACTTACTGCCCAAGTATGTTGCCTCATCTACAACATTATTGGTCAATAGTTGTTCAACCCTTTGAGCAACCCTGTTAGCCAGTTTATTTTTTTCTGTTGCTATTCCTACAACAATAGTATTCTCTTGTATTGATGCATTTTTTACTACAGTTTGAGCACTTCGTTCGATGGCCCGAACGACATAGCGTTTATTATATTTATTCTCCGGCAAAGACATGTTGTTATCAACACAATACTTATGTAGGTCTTCTATACTCATATATTCTAGCCTCTGACGATACCTTTCATCGCTCCTATTCGCAAAACTAAAATTAAAAATAACCCCATCTATATATAATCCGGTGCCCCCAACCAGAAATGGTATGTTGCCACGGTCGCGAATTTCTGCAATCTTTTTTGTTGCATACTCCTTAAAATCAGCAGCCGAGAAAAGCTGCCCTGGTTCCACTAAATCAAGCCCCCAATGGGCTACGCCTTGCATCTCCATGGGGGTTGGCTTGGCAGTTCCTATGTCCATGTCGCGGTACACTGTCCTGCTGTCTGCACATATAATCTCGCCGCCAAACTTTTTTGCTAATTTTATAGCCAGGGACGTTTTGCCGCTCGCCGTCGGACCGGTAATAACAATCAAAGGCGCTGTTTGCTCTAGCTTATTGGCTTCCATCGCCGCTCCTCAAAATCAATTATTCGCCACCGTGCGTCACAAAAAATCCCATCTTGTTCAAGCAATTGTTTTTGTGCCCCTTGACCACCAGGAAAACCGACAGCTAATCCACCCTTAGCATTAACCAAGCGATGCCATGGTAAATCCAAAACCCCATTATGGGCGATACCTCCAACGATACGCGCTGCATATGGATGCCCAGCCATGGCGGCTAAGTCTCCATAGGTAGTGACTTTGTCATTTGGTAATTGTGCCATCAATTCATAAACTTTATCGCGCAAGCTCATCGCTGATAGTTTGTTCAATATATTACTCCAAGTTACTTGGCTATTTCATTGGTTATTGTATGTTCTGGATATAGCTAGCCAATTGATCAATCGAAATTTGTTCTTCGCCCTTACGAGTACGCACACTAACGGCACGTGCCGCTTTATCTCTTGGGCCAACAATAATCTGTGTTGGTATTTTTACAACAGTTGCTTCACGAACCTTCTTGCCAATTGATTCATTTCGAATGTCTGTTGTAAATCTGACTTCATTATATTTTACTGGTTGCATCAAAGTAACCCCTGATAAAATCGTTGTTATTTCATCAACATAGTCCATAACAGTGTCATTGATCGTCAAAATACGCACCTGTTCTGGTGCCGCCCAAAATGGAAACCAACCACCTGTGTGCTCGATGAATACGCTCAAGAATCGTTCGATTGAACCCAGCAACGCGCAGTGAATCATCACAGGTGTTGTAAAATTACCATCACTCTCTGTATACTCCAAACCGAACCGCTGCGGCTGCACAAAGTCTAATTGTACTGTCGCAACTTGGTGTTCACGACCGATGGCATCAGTTGCCATGAAGTCAATTTTTGGTCCGTAAAAAGCAGCCTCACCTTCCTGTTCAAAATAGTCCAGACCAACTTTTTCAACTGCTGATTTCAACTGGTTTTGTGCAGAAGCCCATAGCTCACGTTCGCCCAAATATGCATCAGAATCATCACGATAACTCAGTCGAACTCGCAGCTTCATATCAATGGTATCGTACAGTTCCCGTGCAGCAGACAATAAATTATTGATCTCTTGCTCAATCTGGTCTGAGCGACAAAAGACATGACTGTCATCCTGGGTCAACGAGCGCACACGATTCAAACCACCCAGTTCACCAGTTTTTTCGTCACGATAGTCAGTGGTTGTCTCCAAATAGCGTACCGGCATATCACGGTAACTGCGCGGTTGTGAAGCAAAAATTTGCGTATGGTGTGGACAATTCATCGGCTTTAACGCCATTTCATCACTGGTTTCCTGACTCTTAACCAAAAACAGCTCTTCACCAAATTTGGCCCAATGGCCTGATGTTTCATACAGATCCTTTTTGGTGATATGTGGCGTCCAGACTTTTTGAAAACCAAATCTCTGGCGTAATTGATTTGAATACTGCGCCACGATATCGCGCAGAATAGTTCCACGAGGCGTAAATAACGGCAAACCAACCCCCACGAGCGGCGAGGTGGTGTACAAATCAAGCTCCTTGCCTAACTTGCGGTGATCACGCTGTTTGGCCAGTTCTAATTTCTTCAAATATTCATCCAACTCTTCCTGCGTAGCAAAAGCCACGCCGTATAGTCGCTGCATTTGAGGATTTTTTTCATTACCGCGCCAGTAAGCGCCTGCAACCCGCATTAATTTAAACGCACCAACTTCACTGGTATTTGCAACATGCGGTCCGCGACATAGGTCCCTAAACGATCCGTTCGTATAGAATGAGACCTCATCAAGCGCACTATCGCCTTCGGTAATTGTGCCCATTTCTGCGGCATCCAGATCTTTTGCCACTGTCGTTCCGGCACGTTTCAGGTCGTTAAGAAGCTCTTCTTTGTATGGCTGATGATTATCCTTGGCCCATTGAATAGCATCGTCAATTGGACATTTTGTGCAAACAAAGTCCTGCTTCTCGGCAATAATTCGGCGCATTATCTTTTCAATTTTATTGAATTGTTGCTCACTAATCTTTGTTTCGCCAAGATCAATATCATAATAAAACCCGTGTTCAACAACCGGACCAACCCCAAACTTAGCATCTGGCCATAACTGCTGCACGGCTGTTGCCATGATGTGTGCTAGGCTGTGTCGCATTGCATAGAGTTTATCTTCGCCCATAGAACCTCCTTTAATGTCCTGGATACATTTGGCTTAAATAATGAATAAGATATTTATATGCCTCGGGCCAGAAAAACTGGCGGTTCCACCTTGGCGATTCTCTTGCTCCGACTGTTATCGTTCATTCAAAACGCATGCGTCGCAACCGCTTCCATGAGGTTCCGAAGATGGTTAGTCTTCATCACTACCTTGCGGTTATTATACCAGCTAATGGCAACTCTCTCAACAAAAGCTATTTTGCTATCACTAAACACTCTACAATCACTATATCTTGTAGGATTGGAGTATTTCTGATACTATCAGTATAAGCACGGGGGCGATTAGCTCATTTGGCTAGAGCGCAGCATTGACGTTGCTGAGGTGATAGGTTCGAATCCTATATCGCCCACCACATTAAGCACCTTTACGGGTGTTTTTTATTTACTCACATATTCACACCATGATATATCAATTGTGAGATTGTTCTATTGACTTTTTAAACCGTTTATGCTAATATGTAAGATATGAGTAATCGTGCCACTACTAACGTGATCGCGTCATCAAAAAAACAAGACGCATCACTTCTCAGCAAAATCACTATCCATTTCGAATATGACAAGCAGATCAAGGAAGTTCGTGCTAACTACTGCAGGATGAACGAGAAAGTAAAATAACCATCAGAGACCATTTCACCCCTATCCCCAGTAATAACTCTGGGGATATTTCTTTATCCACTACACACTTATGGTTTTCCACTAGATTTTTTAATAGCGTTATGTCAATATATAGACATGATATGTATAAATTGTTTTCACAACAAAACTCGTGTGATAAACTCACGAAAGCATAAAAAATACCCTCAGCTGTGGCGGCGAAGATCTTGCGACAACTGTCACACTACTTTTACTACGTATGAATATCCCTCAATTGATAACACCCCAGTCATCAAGGAAACAACCGAGGAACCTTTCAATATCGGCAGATTGACGCTCAGTATCGCAAAGAGTCTCCAGCACGATGACTATTCAGCGAAATATGATAGCTTTCATTTGGCACAGACTGTTCAGAGAAATCTCCTCATTAAGAATATGGCAACAATACCAGTAGATAGTATCACCAAAGAAGTTCACACTGTACTCACTAGATACGACCCTGTGGCAGCCATACAGTACGCCGCCCAGCACAAATTGCTTATTTCGAAGCGCCGCCCTGGTCGTCCTTCGACCGGTTACGTTCTGCCTTCAATCGATCATTAATATCAACGGTTAGTTTCTCGGTAACATCAAACTTATCTAGATATCGTCCCGTCATTAGCTTCGTTTGAGCAGCATACGCCGCCATGGAGCTATACAGAATAGACGTAACTGGCATCAAGATCCACTGTATCAACATCAAGAAAGTACGTCGCTTCTTATAGCGCGCTGGGCGCGGCGGTAAAATCTTAAATGAAGAAAAGATAGCAATCACCATACCAAGCATCGCAATAGTTTGCAATAAACTAATCGTACCTGGTAATTGGTGAGCATCTATGTTTCGTACTGCCTCTGGGTTTAATAGAAGCGGTAACCACGCTCCAAAGGCCGTTACAAGCGCTACGTACGCTAATGTGACATGACCGTCCAATAACCTCAAAAAACGCGTCAGACTTGGCCAGAACGGTGCTCGGCGCTTAGAACTGAACACCCGAGACCCTACATATGCAACGTCAGAGGCGCCATATGCCCAACGACGAAGTTGAACAAACTGTGCCTTTAGTGTCTTTTTGTACGTTTCGGACAAAACCGCATCTTGGTAAATTGGTGCATATATTGGCACTACCCCGTATTTACCATCGAAATGGAAATAACTACGCCAATATTGGTGCCCGTCCTCAACGATTGTCCTGACGCTCCAAAAATCCATTTCCACTAGCGCATCCATCGGTTGCGCATGTGATGCAAAATTCCTTAAAGCATATGGGCGCATTGAACTAACAATATTCCAAAATGAGTTGCCCGTTGCGATCACGCGCATAGGTGCTGGCACATCCCATATGTTATTAGTAAACAATGCAATCGGCTGATACGATAAGTTCTTGCGATCTTTATAGACAATGTATTCATAGGTGATGTAATCAAAATAGGTAGGATGTGGTTTGTTGTCACAGTCCATTGTGGTAACCAGCACCTGGGAGAAAGCTATCCCAAGGTCGCCCAGGTAACTTTTTAGCCAACGCCCTGCATGCGTGATATTACCACCCTTACCTATCACCTCGTGCTCTATCCCCTTTGGATGCTCAACGATATGGAACGAATGGAACGCATCGTTATATTTCTTTTGTAGTGTCTCGGCGGTTTTTTTAATTTCAGTACCTCCGCGCTCTTCATAGGCAAACACAACGATGAGGTGCGACAGATCATACGTGGTATCAAGCAGCGACTGAACTGCGGGCTCAATAATTTCGATGCTCTCATTGTATGCCGGCATAATGATTGCATTATAAATTTGTGAGGGCTTAGGATATTCCGACGGTTCATCAATGATACTTTGTAGGTTTTTCAGATGGATAGTATGTTCAAACTTCTCACTTTTTGTAGAGAGTAATCGGGCATGAGCAGCCGCTGGATCTTCAAGGTCATGCAACCTTCGAGACCAGTCCACCCGACAGGCTTTCTCCATGTTTGTACGACCAACCAACATATGATAGCTGATACCAAAAATCTTTATGAGAGCCATGGATATCAAGACCAATAGATACACAGAAGCTAGCAATGGATTAAAGATTGATAGCAAAATTAATAGAATGATGACGCCATAGCTCAACATTCCGGGTAGCATCTCCAAAAAACGGTAGAATGGTTTTCGTTTGCCTACAGGTATTTCTAGATCCATATCATTTATCCAAATGAAGCAATTCGTAATATTGGTAATGCAAACAATAAGAGGATGGCTGAAAAGCCAATAGTTCCCCAGGCTAGAGCTAAGCCAAGATGACGACGCTCCAGCTTCACTAGTTTAACTGCAAGAATACTGTGCCCCAGAATAGCAACAACTTCCAGCAAAGCATAAAACCACAGTGTGTACCAATAGTCTCTATATAGACTTGTAATACCAAAGGCACTATATTGGGTGATAACCTGTGTTTCACGCGGTTTTATGTGAGCCGCCAAAACGATCACGACGATGACGGCAAAAATGATGTTAAAAATTATCAAACCTGCCAACCAGCGGTCGCTCATAATAGTCTTAATACTCGTCGTTATTTCTTGTTTCATACTACTAATGGAGCCGCTGACCGGATTCGAACCGGTGACCTACGCTTTACGAAAGCGCCGCTCTACCAACTGAGCTACAGCGGCAAGACTCCTCCGCATAATTATATCAGATGTGAATTATTTTTCAATCAAGAGAAATGTAGTAGGTAGCCTTCTTTTCAGTCTTGAATGCATCAACTTTAGCCTTAAATACCGTCAGCGGCACATGGATGTAGCTATACTTCACAGAACTATCAGTTCGCTCATCAACACGAATAAAGTAGTAGCCGTCGCCAGAAACCGTCTGCTTGGCTTCTGAAGTGGTTCCTGGTTCAATTTTCAGAGCCTGTTCAGTGATGCCGTCAGCATTATCCTTGCCAACTGACATGTCGGCAACATATTGCACTGATTGACCATGTTCTGTCGCAATATCTGCCAAGCTTTTACCTGATTTTATGGCTCCATCTATAGCAGAAACCAGGTTGGTTGCCTTGTCATCAACAGCAAAGGATACTTTACTAGTGATGAGGCTATCTCGAAGGTTTTCTTTCATCTCAGCGAGAGACAATCCCAATGTCTTACGAACGGCAACATCATACGAAGCATCAGAAAGTCCGCGCTTATGCCGTTGCAAAGCCGCATCAATCTCAGCATCTGACACTGTAATTCCCTTTTCTTGAGCAATTTTTTTTGCGTATGTAATTTTTACAACTAAGTCCATGGACTGTTGTCGTTGAAACTTCACCTTATCATCACCGCCTAAGCGATTAACTGATTCTAGAGAAGCTAATGTACTGCGGTAGTATCGTAAATAGTCACTATAGCGCACTGTTGCGCCTTCGATGGACGCCACAGGCAGTGGTACAGTGCGCGTGATGCGATAAGCGACATCCCCTGTGTCACGCCAAACGTAAAGCTGAACCCACACAAACACCGTCATCAAGATTGCTGTTCCAAGTCCAATGAATATAGCGTTCCACACCAACCGGTGCCTGGTGTATTGAATTGGGTACTTGTGCTTACGACCACCCGCCAGAATCTTCTCACGATGTTCAGCGACCGTATCGTTAGTGATACGCGTCGGTACTTTTTTCGACTTTTCTGACTTACGCTTCAGTGCTTTCTTGATCATGACTATTCCTTTCATTCGCTATTTCTACTGCATCTTGCAACATGTTGTAAATTTTATTTGGGTGTTCCACATTCTTAATCACAAGATCACCGACAAATGTTTGAATAATAATCGTTCCAAACTTGAACATTTCGCCGCTGAACCCTGGGATATTATAACTGATAGTTTGAATTTTTCGTAGTTGCAATTCTACAACATCCTTACCAAAGAACCCACGTTGCGTAACCTGGCGGATTCGCCGATCCGTCACGATGAAGTAGGTAAAAAACCACATGAGAAAATGATAAATAAACAACAACAGCCCAAAGATAAAGCTACCAAAGAATACCCACAGCAGTTCGAGGTTGCTTTGCCAAATCAAAAACGGCACTGCACCAAATGTCATCGGCAATAGCAGACAATAGAAACCTTTGCGCATGGCAATAATGTGGCGACGGAATACAAACAACAACTCCTCGCCATCACGCTGACCATCAAAAGCCTTAACTGTTTTAGTCTTCTTTGTCATAGTCTATGGTACCCCGGGCAGGAGTCGAACCTACAACCTTATCCTTAGGACGGATCTGCTCTATCCAGTTGAGCTACCGAGGCATATTACTATTATACCACGGTAACTCTGTGGACATACCAGCGCTAGCGAGTAAATTTTTCACTCAGTGTTGTATAATTTACCAATTCTGCCTCTTCAAACCAGTGAGCAATCTCTTGAACGGCCTCTTCAGAGTCGCCAGAGGCATGGATCAGGTTTGGAATGCCCTTACGGCATGAGTCGGCATAACCAAAGCTGACGTGTGAGTAGTCACCACGGATTGTACCCATGTCAGCAGATTTCGGTTCGGTTGGGCCAACAATTTTACGAACCACTGCTACAGCTTCCACACCCTCGAGCACCATGGCAATCACTGGACCATCCATCATCATATCTAGTGTAATATTGAGGGTCTCTTCACCACGACGAGTTGCTAATTTGCCAATGCCCTCATAGTGTTTTTGATAATGTTCCCTGTCTGGAGATACCATCTTGACACCAATAATCTTTAGACCAACTCGCTCAAAGCGTTGTAAAATTTCCCCCACAATTCCCCGCTGGACTGCGTCTGGTTTGAATACAATCAGTGTTCGCTCAACTCCACAGAAAACCTTTCCATCATTACTTGCCATTGTAGCTCCTTTCGTTAGTATTTGTCTTATGATAGCAAAAAGCCATTATTTGATAAACTGCCTAAATACCCGTACAATAGGCTTATGTTTGTATCAGAGGCACTAACTGATTTCCTGGAGCATTTAGAGATAGAGGGCGGTAGAAGCCAAAATACCATCCGAAACTATTCGTTATATCTGGAACGATTCATTGAATTTGCTGGCGACATAGAAGTAGTAAAAATTACATCAGAGATGATTCGGCGCTATCGCCTGTGGTTAAATCGTTATAAAAATGACAACGATGGCAAAGCGTTGTCAATTTTAACACAGAGCTACCACTTGATTGCGCTGCGTGGCTTTCTCACCTATCTATCGCGGCGTGATATCCCCTCATTATCTGCCGACAAAATCATCTTGCCGAAGACGGTTCGCAAACAGGTGACTTTTTTACAATACGACGAGGTGGTTAATCTGATAGACAATATACCACTAGACAGTGAGCAAGGTTTGCGCGACCGAGCAATCATAGAGCTACTTTTTTCCAGCGGGCTGCGTGTGTCGGAGCTCGTCAATCTCAATCGAGATCACATCAACCTCAAACGACGAGAGTTTATGGTGCGCGGAAAAGGCCAAAAAGACCGCCCAGTGTTTGTTTCACAACATGCCGCTGAACAGGTCGAAAATTACCTACAAGCTCGTCAAGATAGCCTGCCTGCTCTTTTTCTCAACTACAGTAGGCGATCAACCAAGCCAACCACATCAGGCGATTATCGTCGCTTATCTGCACGTAGTATTCAACGGATGATATCACACTATGCTCGCCTAGCGGGGATAACTAAACACGTCAGCCCCCACACCATGAGACACAGTTTTGCTACGGACTTGTTAATGAATGGCGCTGATTTACGCTCAGTTCAATCACTCTTGGGTCATAGCAGTATATCCACTACTCAGGTGTATACGCACGTCACTGACCAACACTTAAAAGACATACATGAACGCTTTCACAGCGATACTTCTCAGTAAGATTTAGGAGTCGCAGGCTCCACCTTCTACGATATTGCCAGCAAGTGAGAAATCCTTACACAAGTTATTTAATACTTCCACAGATCCGGCTGGATACCATATATCCTCACCAAGTCGGAGGCGCGCTTCTACACGACGGAACAGATTATTTGCCCTCCCTGTCGAGTCAACCGCCGGCTGAGCACCATAAAGCATGACCTGTTCTGTTCCTTTCATGACGGACACACGAACATTGGCACCCCTGTAGAGATGATTTATCGCTAGAAAAGCATTTGCGCTGGCCTCTGGGCTCACCTCATCAAGCTCAATAATAGCTCTACATGAATGGCCATGAGGATGTGCAAAATCCTTAGAACATAATACCCCTGTTGGTTCGTTGCGAGTCGTTGGCGTATCAGTAGCGCGGCGTAATGAACCCTTGTGCACTACATTTTCTACCGCTGGCACCCCTGAAACGATACCGTTAGGGCGCAAGAAGACCGCCTGCGATGCCGACGAAGAATCTAGGCTATCTATGGTGAAATTATTGCCTGGTGTAATAACCTGAGCACGCAAAACAGCTGGAGCTTGAGTACTCCAAGTAGCCTTTTCTGGTAGGCTAATATCGCCATTGTGAACATCGGCCAACGCCACGTTTTTATTGGCATTATCTTCCTTATTAAACCACTCGATTATCACTTTATCGAACGCTCCCCGAGCACGCAACGGCACCAATTGCACCTTATTTTCCGCTCCTACATACAAGAAATCTTCAGTATCCATAGAAACCTTCAGACAGGTATACGCCTGATCGAATTTCCTACCGTTTGAACTGTTGGTTTGGACCAAGGTTTCTTGCGCATTGCCAGCACCTCCCAATACCGCTGATTGACGAACACTGTTGCAATCTTTCTTTTCCAGGGCATCACATGCCGAAGCATTGCCCTTCTGACACGCACGAATCACGCGTTTTGCGTCTTCCACACCAGCCAGCGCGGCATCATAGGCACTTTGCGACAAGTCGTTATTGATAGCTTGCTGCTGATCTTTGAGCATTAATTTCACAAAGCCAGCTGCTAGAATGGTCAATAACATTGCCGAAAAAATGACTGCAAACAAAGATGCTGCACCCGATTCTTTTCTCTTATCCATTGGTCCTCACTATCATCTCAAAATTATTAATTGCACAGAAATTGAAATTGGCCTCATTGTCTTCTGGTGGCTTACAGGCCATGTCCTGCAGCTCGGCAACAGCACTTGTCCCCAGTGTGAACGATACTTTGTACAGCGCCTCTGAATTATTAGCTGACGTAACACGAGACGCCGTAAAATCATGCACGGCAATGGCTACATCAGTGCCATCAATAGGCCGCAGCAAATGCGTAACTCGCTCTGGCTCGATGTCCATCGGATATGAACCTGAGGTCGATTGACACAACGCAGCATCTTCATCCAATACTCGCGCTAGGTTAATAGCCTGACCATTAGAGCGAACAACTCCACTGCCACTCCGGCGAAGCACTGGATCATCAATCGCGGAAGCCATGTTCCAAACGTAGGAATATTGACCCAAACATACACGACCGCTTCTAACTGACCCAGATTCACGGACTAAAATAACTGGGTTGGCTGAATTGACAATCTTCGTGGCGCTACTCTGTAGAAAGTCTCGACGAATGACATCACTAATCGTTCTACCTGACTGATTAACTGTCTTCATGACGGTACCGCGGTTATATATTTTGCCAGCCTGAACAGCGACCATAGCAACAGACAATAGCAATACTGATACAAATGCCATCGCCAACATCAGCTCTACTAAGGTAAATCCTGAATTAGCTCTTCTCTGGTGCATATAACCTCACAATCGTTCCTATCGTCACAGGCCTTGGCTGACTTGGTGCATACCAACAAGCTTGAATATACGCATCGTAGGCAGATCCACCGGTGACATGCACCAATTGCACAGAAATACCGTATGAAACATCACCCTCTTGTTTGGCATACACTTGAGCTGGCATATACGACGATACTCGACCAAGCGAATCGCTGCGCGAGCGCAGTGCAAATTCACCGTCACCAAAGTGGTCTGGGCAAGTGTCGACATTTAGGATCTCATTTGCAGCATCTTTTTTGGGCAAGTTCTTCCACAACTCGGCCATGGCAGCATCGCCCTTGTGAGAATTGTTATGCACAAAACGGAGCATCTCTGCTTGCGCGTCAATCTGCTGGCGAACTAGTGTTGACTCAAGAGACTGCTGAGCTATAGACAGTCCCCGATTCATCACCGTCAGACAACCGACAGCAACCGCACTAAAAACAGCAGTCGCCAGCATGACCTCAATCAAGGTATCTCCAACCTGATGCTTACAGCGCTTTACACGCATTTCCCGCCCCCCTAACCGTCAATGCTTCACTGGATCCAGCACGCGCACCGATAAAGACCGATAAACGCTCTGGAGCGAACCATTTTTCATCATAGATACAAACTTCATAGGTCGCGTCGCCTCTACTCGTCAATAGTTCACTGATTTTATCGTCTGGATAGGTGCGTGAATCTGAGCGTATCGCCAATTCTCCAGTGGCAGGATTGCGGATCATAGCAACCGACAAACCGCCGCCAGCTGGCTCAACAAGCGCTGTTTTTACACTCCAGTTGGTCTGATATTCAGCGACATTATTATTTGACGATCGATATGACCAGGTTTTTCCATCAGCCCCAAGCAACGCATAAATTAGCTTCACGCGGAAGCTTCTACCCTGATCGTCGCCAATGATATAGCGCCCTACTATCACGCAGTTTGACTGCCCCCGATAGCCATTGACACTAGCCCCCGGAATAGGACACGGATCGGTTGGTTGTCGATCATTTTCTATACTAATAACCTTTGAGTACTGTTCGGTTAAAAAATTGGCGTAAGATTGGACAGCGTCGCGATACTGTTGGCGCTGAATAGCCACGCCGATACCAGCCAATAAGGCAATCGCCATGGTGCCGGAGATTGCTAGAAACATTGTTACTTCAATTACAGTAAAGCCACCCTGTCGTCGCATATTTCTAGTATAGCATAAGCGGTTTCTTTAGCCATCATATGAGCGGGAATAATCCACGGATAATTTCTGGACCAATGAACCAGGTCAGTAAAAATCCAACTATCAAAAGCGGTCCAAACGGCACTTTAGCCTTACGGTCTAGTGTTCCCCGTACCATCCCAGGCAGCACCATCAGAGTACCAAGGAGATTGGCTGCGAAGAGACATAAAAACGCCAACTTCCAATCAGCCAAGAATAATGCTAGGCCAAGACCAAGCTTGACGTCCCCAAACCCAATCCATTCACCCTTGGAAATGGCATACAGCACAAGATATAAGCCGCTTAAAATAGCTACTGCTCCGCTGAGTGTCATCAAGAGGCCAAGGCTATCCGAAGAGGTGATGAATTGCGTAGCTACAAAAATACCACCCAACGCAACGAATGGCCACATGGCAATATCAGGCAAAATTGACCATTTTAGATCGTAGACAAACAAAATTGTTAATGGCACCAAAGCTGATAGCCATACAATCGCCCGTAACAGCCCCATATCAGAAAGCGATTCTGGCCAAAACCATACCGAAAGCGCAAACAAAGCTCCCAGGCCAAGTTCTAACAAGATTTCTGTATAGCCAATTTTTGCTTTGCAGTACCGACATTTGCCACCAAACCGTAGCCAACTGACAACTGGAATTAGATCCTTCCAGATTAACTCATGGTGGCACGACAGACACTGTGAACGGTCTTGTTTGAGTTTTTTGCCAACGAGAGGCTTGAGTTTTTTCCACTCGGCGGCATCTATTTTTTCACCAGCAGCCTTGTCTTGTTTCAGTTGCCAGGCACGCAACCGCCACACTTGCGCCCCCGCAAAGCTACCCAAAACCGCCCCTAACAATCCAATCCCTACGGTCATCATGATCATAATACAACTGTCCATACCTCTTATGGTAGCAGAAATAGTAAAAAAAAACAGCCTCTGTTAATGAAGAGGCTGCTGTAATTGATCTGATTTTTAAGCACCGCTGTCTTGGCAGAAGTGAGTTGGGCCACCCTCAAGCAGGACCACGACCGCAAACTGCCGTGAAGTACCAGGTTCTAATTCCTGTTTCTCCTTAGAGCTTTCACCACATTTCATGCCAGTAACAACCTGAATTTCGGTATCGCTAACAGTAACTGAATTCTTTTTACTGTCAACTGACACGTGATCTTTGTTGGTGTATTTTGACAGATCTGTACCCAAAAATGATCGGAGTTTCTCAGTGCCTGGCCACGCGCCACGGTTAGCATTGGAGTAGTTAGTAACTGCAGTTGAAACAAGGCTCAAGTCGTTTTTACGAGCCGTGTCACGCTGGTTACGGTTTAGTACTGGAACAGCGATGAAGACCATCAGGAATATCAGTGCTGCAATACCCAGAACCAATACCACTTCTATGATCGTAAAGCCTTTTTTATCTTGTGTGTTGATCATAAAGTTTCCACCTTTCTATGATCTATTACTAATGTTAGCGGTAGTGCTTATCCTTATAATACACGGTAACTAGCACGTTGTCTAGATTCCTACGTGGTTAACCAGACTATAGATTGGGAACAAAATGGCTCCCACCATACCAGCTGCTACAATAGCCAAAAACACCATCAATACTGGCTCAATGGCGGTGGATATGGCTTTAATTTCCTCATCAAGCTCATTTTCATAAATCTGAGCTGTTTTGCCCATCATTTCATCAACCTTACCTGATTGCTCTCCAATTTTGATCATATGAGGCACCATTTCCAGCATATATTCCTCATTTTTTAGCGACAGAGACAATGCCTTTCCGCCCTTCACCTTGTCGGCAGCGTGCATGATTTCCTCGCTGACAATAACGTTGTTGACACCGTCTGCAGCGATTTTTAGCATATCAAGCATTGGCACACCAGTTGACAATAGCGTCTGTCCGGTTCGAGTAAACCGCGCCATATAGAGCTTACGGAACATGCCTTTAAACAGCGGCACATTGAGCTTGAATTTGTCCTTCATATGAATACCCGCCTCTGTTTGCAAGTACTGGGCAAAGAAGTAAATGCCAAATCCCAGTAAAATAGCTAATAGCCACCAGAAATTGATGAAGAAATCAGCGATACTAACCATCACTTGCGTCAAAATTGGCAGTTCTCGTCCAACGTCTTTATAGAGGCCTTTGACTTGTGGTACGACCGAAACCGTCATAAACCCAACCACCATGACGATCACCACCAGCACAATGGATGGATAGGTCAAAGCGCCCTTGACCTTACGCAACATCGCAGCATCTTTTTCCTGCTGGTTTGCCACTCGCTTCAAAGCTTCATCCAACGTTCCAGAGGCCTCACCTGCTGAAACCAAGGCAATGAATAGCTTATCAAACACTTCAGGGTGTTTTGAAAAGGCGTCAGACAGCTGTTTACCGCCTTCAATATCAGCGATCACTTCTTGAACGATACCCTGCATGCGCTTATTGGACGTTTGTTCCAACACCGTACGCATACTTTGCGACAAAGGCAACCCTGCGCCAATCAACGTCGACAACTGACGAGTGAACAATATTTTGTCTTTGGACGTAATACGCCCTAATATTCTATCGATAACGTTTGATTTATCGTCCTCAAGCTCAATTTTTAGTGGCACAAAGCCCTGGTCAGTCAGCAAACGTGCAGCCGCATGTTCACTCTCAGCCTGAACCACTGATTTTACTATTTTATTACTGGCGCTATCTCTGGCTTCGTAGGCGTATTTTTTCATATATTATCCTCGCAATAACCTTTCTAATTCCGTCAAATCAACTGCGAATTCACGTGCGCTATCATAGGTAATCGTACCATTCTGCACCAGATTTGCCAGAGTTCGGTCCATGGTCTGCATGCCCTGCTCGGCACCAGTTTGAATAACAGCGTCCAACTGGTGAGACTTACCTTCACGGATGATGTTGCGCACCGCTGGGTTGGCGATGAGAATTTCCGCTGCCACCACACGACCACCTCCGATGGCTGGCACCAACCGTTGTGAGCAGATAGCCATCAAGATATTACTGAGCTGTGCGCGAATTTGTGGCTGTTGGTGTGGCGGGAACACGTCAATCATACGGTCAATCGACTGGGCAGCCGAGTTGGTGTGAAGGGTGGCAAACACCAAGTGTCCCGTTTCGGCAATAGTGATAGCCGCTGAAATAGTTTCCAAGTCACGCATCTCACCGATCAGCACCACGTCTGGGTCTTGGCGCAAGCTGGATCGCAGCGCCGCCGAAAATGAGTAGGTGTCGTAGTGAACTTCTCGCTGCACAACGACTGATTGCTTAGATTTGTGAGTAAACTCAATTGGGTCTTCAATGGTAATGATGTGGTGCGACTTTTCTGAGTTGATTTTATCAATCAATGAGGCCAACGTTGTCGACTTACCAGAACCCGTCGGACCCGTCACCAGCACCAAGCCTCGTGGGAAGTCAGCAAAGCTATTGACGATTGGTGGCATACCAAGTTCGGTAGCTGATTTGATTTCGTTGGGAATCAGACGCAGCGCAGCTGCCAAATTACCTCTTTCATGGAAGGCATTCACACGAAATCGCCCCAATGTACCAAACGCGAAGCTAAAGTCAAACTCTTTGTCTTTCAACAAGATCTGGCGCTGATCTTCATCCAAAATTTGGAACACCAAACGTTCGACCGCCGCCTCATCAAGTGGCATAGTACCAGCTACTGGCATCAAACGCCCATCGATACGCAGCATTGGTGGCAAGCCCACTTGAATATGGAGGTCAGATGCGCGCTTCTTAACCACATCTTCCAGTAACAGTTCAATTCTTAGCTCTTGATTATTCATAATTCCCCCTTTTTTATGCTGTGTCTGCTGCAACACGATTAACTTCTTCCAGTGTTGTGATACCACTCAGAGCCTTCAAATATCCGTCCTGACGCATCGTGATCATCCCCTGCTGGACCGCCATGCGCTGAATCTCTGCCGAGGTTGCCTGCTTGACGATCAAATTCTGAATCTCTTCGGTAACATCCATCACTTCATACAAACCAGCTCGCCCCAGATAGCCTCGCGGCGATTGAGGAGTATCCCTACCTCTAACTAGGGTATACGATTGCTGGCCAGCCAACGGTAAGTCTTTATATCCCAAATCCTGAGCATATGGCACAACCTGCTCTCGTGACTGTGGCAATAAATGACCAATCGTTGATTGAATGGTTTGTGTCTCCAGAGGTGAAGACTGATAGGCGTCATGCTTTGGTGCAACTCGTCTGACCAAGCGTTGGCCAATAATCGTGTTCACTGTACTAGCAATCAGGAATGGTTCAATCCCCATGTCCAACAAGCGCGGCAGCACGCCAGCTGCTGAGTTGGTGTGTAGCGTTGAAAACACCAGGTGACCTGTCAATGCCGCCTGGACCGCCAAATTAGCCGTTTCTGCGTCACGAATCTCACCCACCATCACCACATCTGGGTCTTGACGCAAAATAGAACGTAATCCCGAGGCAAATGTCAATCCGACCTCGGTATTGACTTGAATCTGATTAACTCCATCCATCTTATATTCCACTGGGTCTTCCAGCGTAACGATGTTGACCGAGTCATCCTTAATTTCTTTGATCAGAGCGTACAAACTCGTGGATTTACCAGAACCTGTCGGACCAGATGTCAAAATCATACCGTTTGGCCGCTTAATACCTTTTCGGATACTACGCAGAGCTCGACCCGCATAACCCATATCTTCCAGGTCAAATGAATTTCCTGTCTTATCAAGCAGACGAATCACCACCTGCTCACCCCATACCACCGGTGATATTGCTATACGTAAATCGACCGCCTTGCCAGCTACGTTCACAGCAAACTGACCGTCCTGAGGGATGCGATGTTCGTCAATTTTCAAGCTGGATAAAATCTTTATACGACTCACCAGTGCTGGCTCAATGCTTTTTGGCAGCTGCATAACCTCCCTAAGCACACCGTCAACGCGACAGCGAATCTTCAGAGCCTTCTCGAGCGGTTCAATATGCACGTCGGACGCATGACTTTTTACCGCATACTCCAAAATAGTGCTTAACGCACGCGAAATTGGAGAGTCCTGGACAATAGTCTTGATCTCAGTCGCTGATTCAATGGCCGCTTCCTCTTGTGATACCTGAGCAGCATCACTAACCGTAGACAAATCGGCCTTGTATTGACCTAGGACATGCCTGACGCTGTCCTCAGATGCCATAAATACCTTTAGTGGACGCTGAATGCGATTTGCCAAATAATCAACGGCCTGGACGTTATTGGCATCGATCATAGCCACCGCCAAGCGATTTTGAACTTCAGCCAATGGAACGGCCATGAAACGCTCCGCCACTTCGGCCGGCAGCAGAGATAAGATATTCTGATCGATGAAGCTATTGCTCAAATTTACATATGGTACGCCTGAAACTTGAGCCACCGCGTGCGTCAGAAGCTCATTGTCGATGACACCTTCTTCGGTCAACAGCGAAAAAAGCGGCTTATCTTCTTTTTTTGCCCGCTTTTCTGCGTCATCTAAAATTCTCTTTTCAACAAGGCCCTCATCAATCAAAAGCTTGATGAGTTTTTCCTGTATTTCATCCGTTAGCAGCGCCATGTTGCTAACCCCTTATCCGTTTTCGCCACCAACAATCACTTCAACGGTAGGGTTGATCGCTTTATCGTTAAAAATATCTTTACTCGGTTGGGTTACATCTGATGAAATCTTGCGAATCGTTTGTACTTTCACGCCACTGTCTGGCAATTTCAAGAATGATAGGTTAGACGCCACTACATACGCGACGATCACGCCCAAACTTGCTACTAAAATAATCATTGCTATATCTGTTTTTTTCATGGTTTTACCACCTTATTTTCAAGTGTAATTGCCTGCGCTGGATTGTACGGAACTTTGCCTTGTATGTTGAGAACCACCTTGCCATCACCTGCTTGAATTTCCATGGCGGTGATTTCAATGACACGAATTGATTTTTCAAAACGCTCCATCAATTCTTTCAGCTTATCAGGAGCACCGCTGACTGAAAGGTTGAACTTGTGTGCTGACTCTGAGGTAGATTCCCTTTCACCGGCAGACGCTGCATCTACCGTTAGACTCTCTAGTGTCAGACCTGGCACTGCGCCAATGAATTTTTGTTGCAAAGCGGCACCCAGGGCATCAGCATTTGGCTCAGCTGGTAGTGCGTCCAAAATGGTCTGCAACGGGCTACTCTCGTCACTAGATTTTACTGATTTAAGGGCATCATTTGTCTCTAATACCCTGATGTTATCTTTTAACTCTTTGGCGTTAGAGATATTGCTGTGTAGTGTACTCACAGTACCATTCTTTGTAGCAATGACTTTAGAATGGAAAATAATCTGCTGTATCAGGAATATTGACACCACCAGTGCGACACCCGCCAAAAAAGCAGCGCCCGCCACAAAAAAGAACATTGTCTTTTTTGAAGAATCTATCTGCTGGCGTTTGCGAATTGCCACATCTTGCTCACCTGAGGGCATTATTGATTCTCCTTCTTCTGTTCAGTTGATTCACTACGGCTAAAGAGGCTTTCTGGAACGCCTAAGCGTGAATCTGTCACGTTTGTCTTGCTGGTCGGCGTAATGATTGAAATCGTTTCTTTTGAATGCGCAAACAAATCATCAGGATAGGTGAAAGTAAAGGCAAAGCGCAACACCTTCTTACCTTCGGCATTCTCGCCAAATGTTGTTTCACCGGCTTTCATATCACTTGCTAGCGGCACACCGTCACCCTCAGTGTTGCCCTTTTTCACCTTGGTGCTGGTCAATGTCTTCTTGAGGACCTCCAACGCCGCAAAGCCATTGACGGCTGAACCTTCCAGGGTAATTGTCTTTTCTTCTGGGTTGAGGCGTGCCATCGATATCTGCACATTGTTTGGCGCTGGCGGGTTGATAGCGCTAATCAGTGACAGTAGTCGTGAATTGATTTTTTTATCATTATGCAATCGATCGATCTGCCCCAACTGCTGCTGCAACGTTACGGTCTTGTCTAGGTCGCTAATTTGCGATAGTTCACCATATTTGCTTTTTATATCACTGTCTTGCTTGAGCTCAAACGCTAGTTGACCACCCAGAACAACTGCACAAAACACGACGATAGCAATGGACACGATGCCTACCAATATCGACATTGATATGACCGCGTTGCGCATCATGCGAATGCGTAGTAATTCGCGCTTAACATCTGGGATCAAGTTGATTTCAATCATCCGAGATTACTCCTTTGCGCTAACCCGACGACTGTTGCAAACTCAGAGGCCACTGGAGCCAATTGCTGCTGATCATTTTGTGACATCGAAACACGTTGCCACGGATTGGCAGTAACGGCGTTGATACCAGCCTTTGAGGAAATGTATTGATCCATCTGCGGGATAGCTGCGCCAAATCCAGACAATAATATGCCAGAAACCTGCAAGCTCGTGTAACGCGTCTGGAAAAAGGTGATTGATTTGACAATTTCTGAAGCAAAATTATCCAAAACCATATCAATCGCTCGCAGCACTTGACCATCCAGGCGATCTGGTGCCAAACCAAACTTCAAAATAAATTGCCGCGCCTGGTCTTCTTGGACGCTCAGATTCTGTACCGCTGACCGTACCAGCGACTGCAGTCCTGTTGGCACCGTACGTACCAACCGAGGTGTTGTGCCATATACCACAGCTAAATCAGTAGAGATTTCACCCATATCGAGGATCAATTTGACGTCTTGATTGTCAGATGGCGTCAATGAGCGAACCATTGCTATCGGGTCTGGCTCCTCAGCGATAACATTAAAACCTAGACCTTCTACGAACTCCAATTTACTTTCGGCGTATGATTTGGCTGTACTAGTCAACAACACTTCGTACTGGTTCTGCGTTCGCAAGCTGTCACCAAGCAGCGCCCAATCAACCTTTGCGTCATCAATTGACATTGGAATGTACTGTTCCACCTGGTATTTCATGGTTGCACGCAGCTCTTGGTCGGAAACTTTTGGCACGTCAATGATTGTGCTGAAAGTTTTACTGGAAGGCAGTCCAATGGCAACGTTTGAGGTTTTGATGCCACTTTGCCCAACGGCAGTCATGATAACTTCACCCAAACGGCGCTTCGCCTCTGGTGAATCACTACTTGATATTTTGCTATCAACTGGCGCATATCCGTAATGCATCAAGTTCCAGCCTGAACCACTGCGACCCAATTGAACAACCCGCACCGCGTTTGTACCGATGTCTAGTCCGAAGAAGTCGCCCAACCCTTTTGAGAATTTCATATCACCTTTCATTATACATAAGCTTTTTGTATTTGTAAAACAAAACGTTAAAAACGTGGTGGTAGTTCACGGGAATACATGGTCTGAATGGCACCCGAATCACGTGAACGGCCATAATTTGCTAAATATGCATCTGGTCGCAAGTTCAAAATCTCTGCGGGCTTGCCAAAATCAGTCTGATCAGAACCATGAGTTCGTCGCAGATAGAGTGACCCGGTGACAATTGGTCCGTTAACACGAAGTTGTTGCTTATCGCAAGCCCCACTTGCTAACAGATCTGACTCTGGCCAACCCTTACCATTCTTGGCTTCAGCACAGGTACTAACCGTTTTATTAGCCAACAACCACGCATCAACACGCTGCACATTTGGTTCTATGATGATGTGATCTGCTCGAATGATAAGCTGTGGAATAGTCCCGACACTTGATAGCGGGCCATTTGCATAAGCAATATCACCAGTAATTCGCACCGTTCGCCCGTATACCGTGATGTACGCACCGGTCTTCACGGTACCACCAGTGATTTCTACTTGCGCTGCACGGTATTCTGCATTGCCAGACAGCTGTCCGTCACCGATCTTTATAGAGCCACTATCCGTTCCTTTGATAGCCGGGTAATTGTATCCTGTGAGGCGACCAAACTGCCCATATGGTGTTTTAGTGTTACGGAATGTCAAGGTATTATATTCACGAGCTAAGCCCCCAGCTGGGCCACCATCGGACAATCCAGCACCTGAAGCAGAAATGATATTTTGTGGCGACAAAATGCCATACTCTGCCCACGATCCATACCGTTTATCGTCCAAAATAGTCATACTAGTTTGTACTAAGCCCTTGCTGGTCGCTCCGCCAAATGATACACCAGCCCTGACATCGCCACCCCAGAACTGAACTTTTGGTTTCTTACTGACAACCACACACTTCACGGCGTATGATGACGTTTCTTTACCAACCTCTTGTTTATAAGCAGCAACTACCGTTGCATAACAAACCCTATCGCCCGACTGGACCGGCAATCCATTGATATCATCATCTGATGAGTGAATCATGGTTTGATTGACTGGAAAGTCTCGATCCGAGCCATCTTTATACAGGTCTTTACAAGCACCAGAAATTGTCACGCCATGTTTTGCGGCAATGTGAGCTGCTAATTCACATGGATTCTCAATAGACATCTTCACATTATCACCAGATTCAGCGATGGTATTGCCTGGCTTTGCCACAAACCGCACTACCGCACTACGAGTTGGCTTGGAGCGTGTCGGTCCGCTATTGTATATCGATCCCTGTACTCCAGAGACCTTCTTTTGTCCTAGCATAATTGTTGTTGAAGCAACATCAATTGATGGTCTCAAAGTGTATTCATATGGCACGACAGCACACGCGTAGTTTGAGCCAGCAACGCCACCCTTGTAGCTAGCTGGTGCCCATTCAATTCGTTGACAGATATTTTTTCCCGCATCACTTGCTTTGATGGTATATCTCATGACATTCCAAGGGTTCTTTGCACCAGCGTATGGACCATAGTGTTGAATGAAGGTATCTCTTCGTAACGGTGGGCTGGACCAGCCAAAGTCAATCACGCTAGCATCTTCCGAAGCACTAATGTGCGGACTTCGCGGCAAATTATGCCCCCTAATGGTATGGCGAATTTGTTGATTAGCATTTGCGTCACGCATAGCCAGTCGGTGAGTAAAACCAATAGTCTCACCTGGTTTAGCAAATAACGTTGCTTTCTGCCAATCCCGATCAACATTTTTATTCCCTGCTGTTTCACGACGAATATAACTCTCTCCCTCTGCACGCCATGGAGCTGCTTGGCGGATTATCCTAACCGGTAACGTTTCTGCTCGACATCGATCAAGCGATCCATTCTCTTTGAAGTCACCACAACGCCGAAATGTCAGGTATACAACCTGTCCATTCGGGTCACCGGGGGTGGCAATATTTCTAATATCCAGAGTAGCTGGCAACGACCCTCCAATTGACGTCCAGCCACTGGCATCACCACGTCCACGGAAAAGATTGGTGCCATGAATAGTTAATCTTGATGATAGTGACTGAATAAACGTAGCATAAAAGGGATCGCCCTCGCATCCAACCATTACCGCCGATCCATGAAGATAAATGGTGATATACTGCTGGTCATGAGCGACAGCCTGGACACCAGTTGAATAATATCCTCGTTCCCAATCATTTGATGGACCATAGTTTCCATCTTTATCATTAAACCACAGGGCTCCTTGTCCACAAACCTTGTATCTCAAATAATTGTTCCAGGCATCTATCTCTGAGTTGTTATATGCTGGACGTGCCGCATGAGCATCGTTTGTCAAAAACAACGCTGAGGCCATGGCGCCCACCAAGACCAACGAAGCAAACGCCCACCGCCGATTCATTTAGTCTCCCCGCCTCTGATCACCCTGCTTATCATGTGAGCCCACAATATTCTTTATGGCATCAAGGGTAATAATGTCATTAACTCGATGGTCTACATATACACCAGAATTGTTCACTGCTTTTTCAAGGGCCTCATAGCCACTTTTTGCCGCAGCTGCATCTCGGGTATAGTAAAACGGATATGCCAAAGCCATGAACGCACAGGTTGGATCCTTGTCATAATCCTTCTTTGCCTTCACATCATCGACAAACTGCTTCATTTCTTCGCTGTGTTTTTTCTTTGCCCCCTCATCAATCGACAAGTCAGTGTCTTGACGAATCTTATTATACCGGTCAATCATATCTTTGCCACATATCACATATGGCGTTTTTACTGTTTGCTGTGGTTGCTTAAAGCCCAAGTAGACAAACCCACTCTTTACGCCAGCGACGATGATAGCCACCACGACCACTACTGATATAATGCCCCATATAATCACTTTCTTCATACTGCTTATTCTAATACAGCTACGCTATCCTTGCAACCATCAGTGATGGTATAATAAGCTCATGAGTTTATCTATTGGTATCGTGGGACTCCCCAATGTTGGCAAGTCAACCACGTTTAATGCATTAACAAACAACGATATTTTAGCAGCAAACTACCCTTTTGCGACGATTGAGCCGAACACGGGAATTGTTCCGGTGCCAGACGAACGGCTGGAGGTTTTAGCAAAATTATACGGCTCAGAGAAAATTCTGCCAGCTATGGTCACCTTTGTAGATATTGCTGGTTTAGTGGCGGGCGCCTCTAAAGGTGAAGGCTTGGGTAATAAGTTTTTAGCAAACATCCGGCAATGTGACGCAATTGTGCATGTGGTTCGTGCTTTTGAAAATAACGCCATTTTGCGCCATGATGAAGCACCAGTCAACCCCAAGGCCGACATTGACATCATCAACACCGAGCTAATCCTGGCAGATATTCAAACCATAGAAAATCGATTGCCACGGCTACAGAAAGAGGCCAAAGCCCGTCCAGCAGCTCGCGAAGAAGTCGCCTATCTACAAACACTCCTAGAACAACTGCAGTCTGGTGTACCGCTATCTTCAATAGCCGACTTGAACACAGAATTGATTCAAGATCTCCACCTACTGACCGCCAAACCAGTTATTTATGCATTCAATGTTGACGAGGCGGGACTAACCGATGCTACACTGCAATCAGAGCTGACTTCCTTGGTGGCGCCTGCTAAAGCTTTGTTTTTGAGTGCCAAACTGGAAGAAGAGCTGAAGGGACTATCACCCGCAGAAGCTGCCGAGCTGTTGGAAAGTTACGGTGTCACGGAAACCGGACTCATGCAATTGATTCATGCCGCGTATGATACCCTCGGCCTTCAAAGTTACTTAACCGCTGGACCCAAAGAGGTTCGTGCCTGGACTATCCACAAAGGATGGACGGCGCCACAGGCTGCTGGCGTTATTCACACCGACTTTGAAAGAGGCTTCATTGCTGCTCAAGTGGTCGACTATCACGACCTCGTCAGTGCTGGTTCTGAAGCTGCCGCCCGTGCCGCCGGTAAGATGCGAACTGAAGGTAAAACCTACGTCATGCAACCTGATGATGTCGTTGAGTTTAGATTTAACGTGTAGTTGGTTTGGCTACTTTTAGTGCATAAAATCGCTCACGATTGCCGCGAGCTCCAGCCACGGCGCTATCAGCTTTGTCCACCGTCACGAACAATTTTGTCGACCACGCCTCAAAATCACGCAAAATCTGCCGCCGAATTGTATCATTTTTGATGACGCCACTGTTACCCAACTGCTGACGCGCGGCTTCAAACTGCGGCTTAACCATAGCAACAATTAGCGTCGTATCCTTACAAGTGCTCGCAAGATGCGGTAAAATTTGCCGTAAACTGATAAACGATACGTCGATTAGCACAATATCTGGCGCTTCGTCTGGCACAAAATCCCGAATATCAGTTTTTTCGTGCAATTCTATCCTTGAGTCACGCCGCAAATCTGGATGCAACTGATCAGTTCCAACATCAACCGCATATACTTTTTTGGCACCATGTTTCAGCGCATAATCAGTAAACCCGCCAGTGCTACTACCAACATCCAGCACAACACGGTCGGTAAATGTGATACCCAAAGCTAAAACAACGCTCGCTAACTTTAATCCCGCACGACTGACGTATCGCTCACGTGGCGACAACGTAATCAACGCCTGATCATCCACCATATAACCTGGCTTTTGTACCACCTTTCCATCAACCACAACATCACCGAGGCGAATATAATTTTCAGCTTGTGATCTACTAGCAACCAGGCCTCGAGCAACCAGTTCTTTATCAAGCCGCCTCTTAACCGCCATACATAATATCCTCAAGTTTACGAGTTATCTCGGCTATTTTACCCCATGACTGACCCTTGGTGATGATCGACATGGCATACTTACCTTTCGGATGATTCACGATAGCTGCATCATTCAGGTACCCTTCCAAAAAACCAACCTTGTCCTGCACTGTGCCACCACTACCAGCTGGTATACCCTGACGATATACCTGTCGCTGCATCAAGCCCAACAAGAAGTCACGGTGGCTACCTCTGACTAAAGTGCCATCATCAATTCCCTTCAAAATCTTCGCCAAATCATTAGTCGACGTCATCACATACGATCCTCTGAGTGACGTATCCTTAAACCCTTTGCCCTCACGCAAATACGCAGTTATGTCACTGGTCTTGTACCGAGCAATAACCACCTCCGGACACGCATTATCTGAGTTTACAATCATCCGCGTTATACATTCTTGCACAGATACCCCGCCGATTTTATCATTCATAGTCAACTGATTATTATCAATTTTATCCATCAAAACCATAGCTATATATAATTTGTACGTGCTGGCCGACACACTGGACTCACTGCCGCGCACCTGAGCACTCCAGTTTTCGCCAGACAATTGGCTAACTGTCAGACGGATGTCATGATCACGCGCCACTGAATTAACATAGGCCTGTAGTCCCAATGCCGAATGAGAAAACGTCTCTTTGTATACCGGTTGCGGTGGCAACTGCTTGGCCACCAGCGCAAGTCGACTATCTTTTTCCTCTGTACCAAGCAGCACCTCTTGTACTTTTGTCGTCATTTGCGCGATATCGATGCCCCGGCCTGGCGCCCCATTCTCACGTTTCGTCTCTGTACCGTCATGCATATAAATAACGGTTTTACCAGCTGGTTTATTGACTACTTTGCCAGATAAATGTTCCAAAAACTCCGTTAGTTTCGCCTGATTGAGCGCTATTTTAGGGATATTATGTCCATCTTCGATGAAAGACAAAAGCTTTGCGATGGTTGATTTGTCAACTTTGACTGCCTTACCTTCAAATTCCACGGCGATATTTCGCTGCAAAATCTTTTCAACACGAGAGCGTAACTCTTGCAGCTGTTTTTCCGTCACCTTGGCAGACAGACGTTTACCCTTCATCTGCACCTCGGTCTTGTCACCCAAAGAATACTGGGTCGAAGCTATCGCCTGACGCGCCTCAACACTTTGCAGTTCACGACCAGCTTTCTCTGCTACAACCACCACCTTGTCATTCTGAATCTCTACTCGTGCATTTTCGGGCGGCAATGTTAAGCTATCACCATATTCAGCCATCTTTGCTTCCAGTGCACTTTCATCAAATTTTACCTCGGCATTAGTAACCTCAACCGAACGCCACCACAAACTAAACGGCACCAAACGCTGCCACCACGGATAATCCAACGCTTTATCAGCCACACAACGGCTACACACTGTGCCACCAAAATTGTCTACGGAAGCTTCCTGCTTACCATTTCTTGTCACAAATTGTAGTTGCGTCTGCGGAGTACTGTCTTTCGCCAATTGTTCAATATCGTTGCGCGTCCACCAACTAACACTCCGTCCCATCATGTGCGCCTTGCTAGTCAAGCGATCGCCCGGAAAGCTCATCTGAATAACCACAGACAACAGACAGATTAAACAAAAACTAACACCACCATAAAAGACCCATCTCAACGATGAGTCTTGATGACATCTTTTACAAAAACGGCGCACTCGAAGACGTATAATCTTCAGTCGTAGCGTGAGGTATTTCCTCAGTTCTCTACTTTTTTCTTTCCCTATATTCACCAGTCGTTGTGTCGACATTAACAATATCCCCCTGTTTGATAAATGCTGGCACCTTGATCACTAATCCAGTTTCCAATGTGGCATCTTTCAACACGCTCGAAGTCGTGTCACCCTTCACAACATCTTCAGTATAAGTCACTTCCAGATACAAATTCTTTGGTAGTTCTACGTTAATGACTCGTCCATCAAAAAACTGCAAGCTCAATGAGTCACCTTCCTTCAGAAAGTCAGCTGCTGAGTCGACGATTGCTGCACCCAATTCAAATTGTTCAAAGCTTTCAGGATCCATAAAGTAAAATGTTTCACCATCACGGTACAAATATTGAACAGTTTTATTGGTCACCTCGGCTGACTCAATCTTCTCTTGCCCCTTGAAAGTTTTTGGGATAACGCTGCCGTCAATCAAGTTTTTCAATTTCACATTGACAATTGATCCGCCGCGACCCATCACCTTCTGTCCATATTCAACCACGCGATATGGCTTACCGTCTATTTGGCAAATCGTTCCTTTTTTTAAATCTGTTGGCTGGTACATCCTTGCTCCTTTATTTCATCTTTAGAACTGTTGGCCGGCGCGCCACATCCTTTGGTGCGCCGAAAAATGTCCCAAATTAGCCGTGTGTGACGAATGGCAACAATGCCAAGTGGCGAGCACGCTTGATGGCAACTGCCAGGCTTCGCTGTTGTTTCTCAGTCAAGCCAGTTTTTGCAATTGATTCAATTTGACCATACACGTTGGTGTATCGTTGCAACGTCTTTACATCTCGGTAGTCAAATACACTTGGTGTATCCTTTTTTTGTCGTTTAGCCATTTTCTACTCCTTGTTAGAACGGAATTTCTGATAAATCAATCGGTTTATCGTCAATTTCCGTTACTACTTCTTCTTTCGTTGATATATTTGCCGTTGAGCTGGCAGTGTCACCACTTGGCCCATCCAGGAAGGTCACATCAGAAGCAACCACTTCAATTCGTGAACGTCGCTTACCAGTTTCCTTGTCTTCCCAGCTGTCTTGGCGAAGGCGTCCTTGCACCAATACGCGTCGGCCTTTTGATAGGTACTGCATAACCAACTCACCGAGCTTTTCCCATGCAGTGACATCAAAGAAATCAGCTTGATCATCTTGTGTTTGGCGATCCACCGCGATAGAAAAGCTCACCACCGTCCTACCTGACGTTGTTGTGCGCTGCTCAGGATCACGGGTCAATCTTCCCATCAAGATGACTTGATTGATACTTCGTGCCATAGTGTTACCCTCCTTGTCATAGGTTTATTATCGATATCGTTTGCGATAATTATGCGTCAGCTTCAGCGGCTTCAGCAGCCATTTTCTCAGATCGCTCGCGCTGCTCTGCCAACACCTGACGAGTCTTTTCATCAGTCTTTACCAACAAGTAGCGCAATACTTCGTCAGTAATGTTCAGTGTGCTTGAAATCTTGCGCGGTGCGTCTGATGGTAGTGTTGCCTCAAAGTATACATACACTGCGAAATCTTCGCGACGAATTTGGTAAGCCAGTTTTTTCTTACCCCAATTGTCTTCTTTGGTGATTTCACCACCATTGTCTTCGATCAACGCTCGAACCTTGTCTAGCGCCGCGTCCAAATTTGCTTCCAAATCTGGATGAATAAGAACGGTCAGTTCGTATTCGTTCATGTTTCCTCCTTCGGAATCCTTCACGGATGGTTATGCTATCTCACATAACCTTAGGTTATTATTCCCTCGTATTATACGGTAATCTGATATAAAAGTCCAGCGGTAAACCCACCAGACCGTGCTACAATAGAATTCATGCGTATCGCTATTCAAGGGCAAGCCGGATCATTTCACGAACAAGCAGCAAAACAATGGTACGGGCCTGACGCCACCATCGTTCCGTGCATGACCTTTGGCGATGTTTTTCAAACCTATGCTCGCGGCCAGGCTGACGCCATTGTCGTGGCGGTGGAAAATACCATTTACGGCACCATCAACGAAACTTACCGTCACATCGAATCCTGCGGCGCTCCTATCGTCGGTGAAGTGACACTTACCATTCAACAAACCCTCATCACCAATCCAGGCACACAGCTTGAAGACATCACTTCTGTCTATTCGCATCCTGTTGCCTTGTCACAATGCCAGCATTTTCTCCAAGAACACCTACCGAACGCCGCACAAATTGAATATTTTGATACCGCTGGCGCTGTCGAATTCATCAAACAACAAGGTGCATCACACCTAGCAGCCATCGCTGGTGAGGCCGCCGCTCAGCTACACAATATGCCAATTCTCAAGCGACACATCCAAGACGGTCAGGATAATATCACTCGCTTTCTCGTCCTCGACCAAACAACGATGGTGACTGATGCCAATCGAGCAACACTTGTAGTGACCACTACCCACCAACCAGGCAGCCTCCTTGAGATACTCCGTACCTTTGCCAACCAGGCCATCAACCTTGCCAGCCTCCAGTCTCAGCCCATCATCGGTCAACCCTGGAATTACAAATTCTTTATAACCGTTGATGCTGCTGGTCCGTCATTACACCGCGCCATCAACAAAATCACCGCAACTGGGCACAAAGTAACATTACTCGGAGAATACCGAACCGCACGATAAGCGTGTCGCTTCAAATTAGCTATCGCCAAGTTCATCAAGGCTAGATACCAATACGTCTCGCGGCTTTGATCCATTAGCCGGACCAATGATTCCCTGATCCTCCATCTCAGCCATGATACGAGCAGCTCGACCATACCCAATCTTCAACCGCATCTGTAATAAACTAGTAGAAGCTCGCCGACTCTCGATGACCAGGCGGACAGCGTCCTTAAACATCGCGTCACCGTCATTGCCTTCCAAGTTCACCATTACGCCACCCTTACCATTGAGCTGAACAGGCTGCGCAACCACTTCGTCATTGTACTGTGGCGCTGACTGCATCCTGAGATAGTCCGTTATCTTATTAACCTCATCATCAGTCACCCATGCACCCTGAATACGCTTTGGCTTGCTCATGCTTGGTGTGTACAGCAACATATCACCCTGACCAAGCAGTTTCTCAGCGCCAATCTGATCCAGAATAGTTCGTGAGTCAACTTGGGAAGCCACGGTAAAGCCAATTCGTGCTGGCACGTTCGCCTTGATCAAACCAGTGATCACGTCAACACTCGGCCGCTGCGTTGCCAAGACCAGGTGAATACCCACCGCTCGAGCTTTCTGCGCCAAGCGAACGATCAGCGCCTCGACGTCACGCGCCGCCACCATCATCAAATCAGCTAACTCATCAATGACGATGACAATGTATGGCATCGCCCCGTCTTCATGTTGCTGAACATTTCCGTTCTCATCAGCAACCGGGATTTTCGTGCCAGCAGTCTTGATTTTTTTGTTATAGCTCTTAATATCACGAATTTTCTCCGCCGCCAACAACTTATACCGCCGCTCCATCTCATTGACCGCCCATTTCAAGGCCGAGATAGTCTTTTCTGGCTCGGTAATCACTGGCGTCAGCAAATGTGGGATGTCTTCGTACGGTGCCATTTCCACCTGCTTTGGGTCAACCAAGATCAATTTCATGTCGCTCGGACTATTGCGATATAACAAACTAGTCAATAGAGTATTGATCATCACCGACTTACCAGAACCGGTCTGACCAGCGATCAACATGTGCGGCATCTTATTCAGCTCACCAACCACTGCTTCACCCGAGATATCCTTACCGATAGCAAAGCTCAACGGTTCATGGGCGTGCTTCCATTGTTTCGAATCCAACACACCATATAGTCGCACATCAGCCGCTCGTCGGTTTGGCACCTCAATACCAACAGCTTTCTGCCCAGGAATCGGCGCCTCAATCCGCAAACTCTGCGCCGCCAAATTCAAAGCAATATTCGTCTCCAGTGCTGTGATGCGCGTCAATTTTACACCACTCGGCGGCCGCAAAGTATATTGCGTCACCTTCGGCCCAATATTGGCGTCTTCCATCTCCACGTCGATGTTGAATTCTGCCAAGGTGTCGTGAATGATCTGGGCATTTTGCCGAATATCACCAGCATCAGCTGGGCTTTGCTTCTTCTCTAGTAGATCCAAGCTTGGTGATTGCCAATTTGGATCATGCACCGAAACCAATGCTGCCTGTTCCTCGGCAGATTTATCCTGCTTCACACTACCCCGCAAACTACTTAACGGCGACGATTTTTTGGCTTTAGCTGGTTCTTCTGTATCTACCGTCGGCACGCCAGCGTTCAAATTAATCTCGCTAACCTTTCGTGGCTCTGCTTTTTCTGCCTTGGCAGCCTGTCGCATAATTGCCTTGTTCTCATCGTCCTCCGAAGAATCACGCCGCATCATCTCCCATATCTTACCGAACAACTCGACTGGGGTCATGAGCGTGATGAACAATGCAGTGATAAGGATGAGAACGATATATATCAGAGCGACGATTGGCTTTTCCGCCAGGGTCATCATTATATTATTAGCAACATCCCCAATAACACCACCAGCCTCCGGGCGGGCGGCAGTCTTCAGTAGTCCAAACAACCCACTCAGCCACACCACCTCCAAAACAGCCGCTATCTTCATGGCAATTGGCAATCGATTATTTTCTGCACGGAAAGTCTCCACCGCAATATACACCAACAACACTGGCAGAGCATACATAGCGTAACCAACGACCTTCAAAGCGGCGTGGTTGGTCCATTCCAACACTGGGCCACCGACATCAAACCATGCCACCACTAACAGTAATGACAGCACAATCATCAAAACTGCCCCAACTTGCGACCAAAAACCGCTCGGCACGTCATGTTTTGGCGCAGTCGCCACTGATTTCTTTTTTGTAGTCTTTCGTTTTTTAGGCATAACTATTATCTATTATACCCCGTTTTACGGATTATCGCACTTATTTATTATATCATACTTTATCAAACATGTCTAATAAGCCGGTGCATTGTGTCGCTCTCGAGCCCTGGTGTCGTTCGCCTCCGTGTCAGGGACTTGTTTAGCTGGAAATCGTTTTTTGGGTAGCTTTGGTACAACTGGGCTATCAGCCGCTGCTTCTGGCTTAGCTGCTCCCTGGGCACCACGAGAAACTTTTCCTGGTGCCTTCAAACCACCACCGATTTCATTGATAACAGGGATAACAATCGGTGTTCGACGCGTCTGGTCGTACAAGATGTGCGTGACTTCATCCTTGATTTCCTTTTTCACCACATCAAGGTCGTATTTACCGGCAAAACTGCGGGCTGCTTTTTGCTTCAGGTACTGGCGAATCATGTTCATCAATTCCTCAGAGTCACGCAAGTAAATGAAGCCGCGGGAAATAATATCCGGGCTAGTCAACAGCCGCCCCGTGCCGCGCTGCACCGTCAATACCACTACAAACATTCCCTCTTGAGACATGTGAATGCGGTCTTTCAGTACCACCTCAGAGACGATAGCGCCCGTATCGTCATACATCACGCCACCAGCCTGAATTCGACCGGCTTTCTTAGCTTGACGCTCAATATCAATCTCAATGATATCGCCAGCGTCGCACACAAAGATATTCTTCCTAGGAATACCGCACTCTTTCTCTGCCAGCCGCGCATTGTGGACCAGCATGTGGAATTCACCGTGAATTGGCATGTAGTACGTTGGGTTCAAGGCGTTAATCAACTTAATGTGATCGTCATAATACCCATGGCCTGACAAGTGCAGTGGACCAACCCCTGTCAGGTGCGTTTTGCCGTTCTGAATCACATCAGAACCCTCTCGCATCAAA
The DNA here is from genome assembly GCA_963532835.1 of uncultured Candidatus Saccharibacteria bacterium. Classification (GTDB taxonomy): domain Bacteria; phylum Patescibacteriota; class Saccharimonadia; order Saccharimonadales; family Saccharimonadaceae; genus Nanosynbacter. Next base: position 17,438 of record CAUSLL010000003.1, on the reverse strand, counting down.
CCATCAACCGTTCGCACCACGTTTTTCTCGTTGCCCGGAATCGGATTGGAACTAAACACCACCACGTCAGAGCCTTTGATCTTCATGTATTTATGCGCACCAGTCGCCATGCGATTTAACACGGCATTAAACTCACCCTGTGAACCAGTACAGACCACCGTGACTTGGCTATCTGGCAGCTTAATGATATCCTCCATCTTCATGACGGTATCTTTCGGAATCTTGATAGTGCCTGAGCGTAGCGCCACTTCCAAGTTCTGAATCATCGAAAAGCCAGCAAACGCCACCTTACGCCCGTGCTTATGCGCTTCTTCTAAAATCAATTGCAGGCGGTGGACCTGTGACGAGAAGCAGCTTAAAATCACCCGGCTGTTACTGAATTTATCCATCACCTGACCGATGGAATATTGAATATCAAACTCGGTGTGGGTGTGCGTACCAGCTGACTCACAGTTGGTCGATTCATTCATGAACATCAACACACCTTCTTTGGACGCCACTTCAGTCATGCGTTTAAGGTCAAACTTCTGACCATCAACCGGACTTTCCTCAAATCGCCAGTCGCCAGAATCAATGATCACACCCAGCGGCGTCCGAATGATCACCGCTGTCGAATCTGGAATAGAGTGATTCACCCGCACTAATTCCACTGAAAAGTGTTTCGACACCTGAACAATTTCATGGCTCAATGGATCCATCACCCGAAAGTCTGGCTGAAAATCAGTATCCGCATCAGCCAGCGACTTATCTAGCATACCGATAGTAAACTTCGACGCGTAGACTGGTGCTGGAATTCGGTGAATAAAATGCCGGAAAGAACCGATGTGATCAAGGTGTCCGTGAGTGAACACATGCGCCTTGATCTTGTGCTTATTTTCCTCCAGCCAGGTAATATCCGGTGTAATGTAATTGATACCTGGATAATCGCTGCCCGGAAACAGAAAGCCCATATCGACAACGATAATTTCATCATCATACTCAATGGCGTTCATGTTTTTACCGATGCCCATTTCGCCGACACCGCCGATTGGGATGATCCTGAGCTTTGGCTTGCCGCCGCGAGTCCGTTTTGGCTGCATTTTGGCACTAAATTGTTCACCGCCATAGCCGTTGTAAACTGATTTATTGACTGGGATATTGATCACGTGCTGTGACGCCCTGAGGTTAACATTCTCGCTTGTTCGTCGCTGCGCGCGAAAAACCTCACCTTTACGAGTGGTGGTGCTGTTTAATACTGCATTGTTGCTTTTTTTCGACTGAGGACGCTTTTTAGCATCATCCTTCTGCGGTGTTGCCAGTCGCCGCTGACCCATATTGTTATACTCCTTTTTCGTTATAATAATTCAAAAATCAGGTAGAGAGATAAATAGCAAATATTCCCTCGTTAGTGGATTTATTTTAGCAAACCACAGATATTTTGTCAAAAGCGCGTAATAACAGCACCACTGTTATCTATATCAATCATCGCCGTCCACTGATGTGTGAATAAATTTTCGCTTGCCGCGGTAGACGAAGAAGCCGAGCATCAGCAGGTTAGCTGCCAGCAAAAAGCCCGCCAGCACCCACATGCTATCAAGGTAAAATGAGTTGCTGAGCCCTCCCGAGATAGCTTGACGCAAGGCCCTGATTGAATAAGTCATCGGTACCAGCGGGTTGACCGCTTGGAAAAAGCCATTTGTCGTTTGGATTGGGAAAGTTCCTTCGCTCGATCCCAGCTGCAACACCAGCAGCACCATTGCTAGGAAGCGCCCTGGATTATCCAAGACAATCACCAACAGCGACACAATCGACATATAGGCAAACGAGGTCAAATATACCGCGCCGACGAAATGTCCCGGGTGGTCAGGCGTCAACCCCAGGCAGTAAACCATAATTAGCATCAAGATTGTTGCCTGAGCAAAGGCTGCCGTACCAATGATTGAAGCTTTGGCGAGCCACCAGCGGAAAGCGTTTTCTTGTTCAGCAAAGGTCTTGCGAATAGGATAAATAATATTGACCGCCAGCGCCCCGACAAACAAGCTCAGCGACAAAACGTACGGTGCCAAGGCATAGCCATAATTTGGCACATCTCCCTGTTTATTAGTTTCCGACGATACCGGGTTGGCGATTTGCTGCTGCGTGGCAGCGCCAGTCGGCTGGAGCTTTATCTGGTTGGCGGCGTCGGCCAATTTGGTAGATAGAGTATCCGCACCAGTTGCCAGCTGCGATGTACCGTTGAGCAGGGTGCCCGAATTAGCGTTCAAGACCGCCGCGCCGTTGGCTAGTCGCTGACTGCCGGTTTGTGCTTGCGACAAATTATTCACCAGCGTTGTCGAGCCAGCCAGCAGCTGATTATTAGCTGCCCTCAGGTTATTGTAACCATTGAACGCACTAACCGCATTCGGCGCCAGTTGGTTCGCGCCGTTCGCCAGCGTCGCAACGCCAGTTTGCAGTTGGCTTTGCTGTTTGCTCAATTGCACCGTCAGCGTCTGCAAGTCTGCCAGCAGCGCTGCCGTTTGCCGCATGGTCGTTTGCGTTGCTGTTATGGCTTTTGTTATGTCGTTAATTTGCTGCACGGTTATGGTTGTCGTGCCGCCAGCAGCCTCCGCTTGCCTACCTAAAACGTACAGTTGGCCACCAGCCGCCATCGTATACATTTTGGTAGATTGCATTGTTGCCGCCAAAGTTTGCGCTTCGCTAGCGACTTTTTGTTGCTGTGCCGCTAGTTCTGGCGATGGATTATGCACGCTGGTGTTGAGCTGATCGATGCCAGACTGCAGCTTTTTTATGCCGTTCGATAATTGCGCGACTTGAGCTTGGCTAGGCAATCCATTCGATATCTGTCCCAGTCCCGCTTGCAATTGGCGCGACCCGTCAGCCAGCTGCGCCAAACCATTGCTCAGCGTCTGTTGATTGGTTGCCAACTGCTTAACGCCGCCAGTGTAAGTTTGCGCGCCCGCCTGCAACGTTGCCAAACCATCATGCAGCTGCGCTGCGCCGCCCGCCGCCGTTTCCATGCCGCCGCCGAGCTTATTGATATTTTCTAATACACCCTTGGCATAGGCCTTAGTAACTTGCTCCGCCACCGAAGTCTTGACTTTTTCAGCCGCTTGGTTACTGACCAGCGAGCCAATATAATTCTTGGCTGGCGTCGTCGTGTAGCGAATAACTGCCTGCTCGGGCTTATCCCGCGTAATCGATGTGGCTTTTGCCGAAAAATCTGCCGGAATCGTCACCACCGCATAGAAATGCCCGCTATCAACACCGCTATCAGCTTGCTGCTTGGTCACGAATTCCCAGCCCAAATCGTGATTATCTTTTAATTTTTGCTCAACCGATTGCCCGACGTTCAGCGATTGACCATTCAGCTGCGCGCCTTTGTCCTCGTTGACAAACGCCACCGGCAAGTTTTTGGTTTGCCCGTACGGATCCCAAATCGACCCCAAGAAAAAGCCGCTGTACATAATCGGGATAAACGAAATTACCGCCAGCGAAACCAATAAAATCTTATTTTTGAATAAATGCCGCCACTCGGCGCGTACCATATTACTGCGTTGCCGGCGCGAAAACCGTTTTACTTTTTCAACCATGCATTACCTCCTTGGCAATATCTTCTAGGGTTACTGTTTTTAGATAATCGCTCCACTTTTGCTGCGCTTCAGAAAAGACTTTTTCGATCATATTCATGCCAATTTCGACTTGGCGGCGGCGCGTCGCAAAGACCCGCTCAATAATCCCCTGGGGTTGAAAGAACGGTGCTTCGCCCTCAATTGCCAAGACAACGTCGTGCAGCGTCACTTGCTCCATTTCCCTCGCCAAAACGAAACCACCGCCAGCACCTTGTACTGAAGTGATGAGCTGTGCCACCACCAATTTGCGACTAATCTTCTTTAGGTACGTCGGCGATACCGCCATTTTCTCAGCCAAAGCATCGTTAGTAATTGGCGCGGTTCGCTTAGGGTCGGCCAAAAGCGCCATAATACAGCAAGCTTGTTCAACAGCTCCCGATAATTTCATAAAATCCTTTCCAAATTAGCTATAGTAGATATATACTATCCACTATACTACATTCATCCTACATAAACAACTCTCCCGGCCAATTAAAAAGCTCCGCCACACGACGGAGCTTCTCACTTATTCTACCTGAGCTTTAGTTTTGATTTGCTTTTTCAGTTAATATCCGACCCAAAGCATTCAACTGAGAGTTAACCTCTGCCTTCTGGAACGCCTCGTTTAGCTTCTTTGGAGCGTCACCAGCCTTGAACTTTGTCAGTTGGCGGTACAACTTACTCGCAGCTGCTGACAGACCAGACGCGTCGCTAGCATCATGAGCTTTTTGCATCTCCTCAACTATGCCTCGTTGTTCATCAAAAGCATCAGCCAGTTTCTTTGCCTCTTCGGACAACAATTGACTCTTTACTTTGGCTAATTTTTTAACAGCAGAAACACAAGAACTAACAGTTTTGTCATAGTTCTCTAGCAACTTACTACGGTCTGAGCTGAATCGAGGAAAGGTAGTAGCGGTTCGACAGTTCTTTGTGGTCTCTAACAATTCATCAGATGCATCAGCCAAATCACCCACCATTGTGGTAAATTCATTGTTTTGTTTGATGAAATCATCATATTTTTGCTTAACATCTTTGTCGCGCAAGGCTTTCATGTCTTTCAAGTCATCAACCGACTTCTTGTATTCTTCTACTGATTCTTTGATCTTATCAGTAGACGCGGTTGATGTCCCATATGAAACCATACGAAAGGCTGAACCAACCCGTAGATAGGTACCACGCACTTTTGTAACCTTATCATGCGCTTCCTTGTAATCTTCTTTGCTTGGACCGCTCAATAAAATCACTGCCAAAACAATACCAACAACTAACAAGATGAAGGCAATCGAACCACCAATGATACACCACAACATACCCTTGCTCATACCCTTTTTCTTGACTGGTCCCTGAGGAGCTGGCTGAGTTGGCGCCGGTTGCACACGTGGTTCCGGAACGGTTGCAGCAGGAGTTGGTGTCGAGTTTGTATTATTACCTTTATTATCCATGCATTCTCCTTTTCTTACTCTATTAATTGTACACTATTTACGATTTACTGAATACGGTTATGGCTAGATTACAAACCGATCATCGTCAAATTGATCTTGCCGCGCTCATCAATACCAGTTATCTTTACGCGGACAGTCTGGCCTTCTTTGACGACATCAGTCACCTTATTGACCCGACCTTCGGCCAGTTTCGAAATATGTACCATACCATCGACTCCTGGCAAGATATTCACAAAAGCGCCAAAGTCTTTGATACTAACAACCCGACCCTCATAGATCTTGCCAACCTCTGGCTCTTCTACCAAACTCTTGATCCAATTCATAGCTTTCTCAATTGATGCGCCGTCTGGGCTAGCCACGGTAATTAAGCCATCTTCTTTGATGTCAATTTCAGCACCAGTTTCCGAGGTGATCTTATTGATCATCTCGCCACCCTTACCGATCACCGCACCAATCTTGTCTGGGTTGATCTTGATCTTCTCAATGCGCGGCGCGTATGGGCTCAATGCCTGGCGTGGCTGTGGTAATACTGACAACATATGCTCCAAGATGTGCGCTCGGCCAGCTTTTGATTGCTCAATCGCTTGCGCCAAAATGTCAACTGGTAGGCCATGCACCTTCATATCCATCTGTAGCGCCGTGATACCTTGAGCAGTGCCTGTCACCTTAAAGTCCATATCACCAGCAAAATCTTCAGCATCAGCGATGTCGCTCAGCACATATGGTGTGCCCTCGTCCATCATTAAGCCCATGGCGATACCGGAGACCGGCGCTTTGAGTGGCACACCCGCATCCATCAGCGCCAAACAACTTGAACAGGTTGCTGCCATTGAGGTAGAACCATTCTGGCTCATGATTTCGGTCACTGAACGAATAGCATATGGGAACTCTTCTTCACTCGGCAAGACTGGCGTTAACGCCCGCTCCGCCAAGTAGCCATGCCCAATTTCCCGACGACCCGGACTGCCCAAACGGCGCACTTCACCAACAGTATAACCCGGAGCATTGTAGTGATGCATATAACGTCGTTCGTAATCAGTTTGTTCCATGGTGTCTACCAGCTGCGCGTAGCTCAGCGGCGCCAAGGTAACGATGTTCATACCCTGAGTCACGCCGCGGGTAAACAAGCTTGATCCGTGTGCTCGTGGCAAGAAACCAACTTCTGAACTGAGTGGTCGAATTTCCGTCAATTGACGGCCATCTGGACGCACCTTGTCCTCAACGATACCTCGGCGTACGTCCTTATGGAGCGCCAAGGTAAAGGCCTCATCATATTGAGGTCGCAGCTCATCATAATTCTCACCGAGCTTTGTGGTAAATTCATCATGAAACGCCTGACGAATATCCGCGATCAGTTCGTTACGCTCTGGGTAGGCACGACGAATAGCTGCGCCAAATTTACCAGCAACCCACGCATCAACTTCTGCTTGGATGGTTTCATCTGGTAGAACCAGTTCGTACTGCTGCGCGGCTGGTGCGACTTTTTCTGCCAACTCACGTTGAAGCTGGATGGCTGGCTGCATCATGTGGTGTGCCCACGCCATAGCATCGATAATTACCTGCTCGCTCACTTCATGAGCACCCGCTTCCACCATGGTAATGCCGCTCTCGATACCAGCGACAACCAAATCCAGGTCACTGGCTACGCGCTCATCAGGGGTCAAAAAGGCCTTAAATTCACCGTTCACTCGGCCAACACGCAAACCCGCCACCGGTCCATCAAATGGGGTGCCAGTCAGGCTCAGTGCCGCACTAGCGGCTACCATTGCCACCATATCAGGACGGAAACTTGGGTCCATACTGAGGACGCTTGATACGACTTGAACCTCTTGACGATATCCCTTTGGGAACAGTGGACGAATTGGCCGGTCAATCAGTCGCCCGATGAGTATCGCCTCGTCAGATGGACGACCTTCTCGCTTGATAAATCGGCTACCAGAAATCTTGCCCGCAGCATAAAACTTCTCTTCATAATCAATTGACAATGGGAAATAATCTAGTTCCACTGGTCGCGATCCGACCATCGCCGTACCCAGCACAACCGTATCGCCGTAACGCGCTACCACACTGGCGGTGGTGCGAAAACCAACTCTATTTACCTCTAGCGTCAGTGGTCGACCACACCATTCAGTGGTAACACTAAAAATATCCTTGCCACTTGGATTAATAATGCTCATCTGAGCCTCCTTTCTTATCGCGAAAAGTAACAGGGGTGAAAGCTGATATTGTATAAGCTCTCGTCTCTATCACCATTCGCGGTTAGTTACCTTTTTATTATACCACACTCTTCATTCATCACCCGACGGGCTGTTATAATGATAAGTGTGAATATTAAACGCACCAAAACGACAAAAGACTATATTATATTAGGTATAGCGCTAACCTTATTGGTGGGTGGCGTATATTTGCTTATTACTATTTTTAGTCCCTTTTTCGCAACACAATTCATCGACCCAAAAAACAATGAAACGACCAAGGTTTTGCAAAAAACAACTGATGAGTTTCATCCAGAAAATCGCATCTACATCCCGGCTATCAATGTCAATATCCCATACAAAACCGGTGGCGCAGAAGTGTTAGAGCTAACTGCCTGGTGGCGTAAGCCAGAAAATGGCAACCCTAAAGAGGGTGGAAATTTCATCGTTGCTGCTCATCGCTTCCAAATTGGCCCCACACCACAACGCACCATCAACAATTCTCCGTTTTACAACATTAACAAGCTCAAAGTTGGCGATTCTATCACGGTTGATTACAACGGCAAACGCTACGAGTACAGCATATATGATATATATAAAGTTAAGCCTGATGCCGTCGAGATAGAAGAGCGAACCGATCAACCACGCTTGACGCTGTATTCATGTTCTCTGGGTGGGTCATTTGATAAACGTGAAGTTATCATCGCTGTTCCTAAATAGTTCATACAAAAATCCGCCCCGATATATCGAGGCGGATATATAAACTACTTGGTTTGCTTATTTGCGTAGTCCCAATGTAGCCAGCACTTGCTTATAACTCTCAAAGTCAGTTCGCTCCAAGTATCGCAGTAGGCGCTTGCGCTTACCTACCATCTGGACAAGGCCGCGACGAGCCATGAAGTCGTGTTTGTTGACCTTCAAGTGCTCTGTAACCTCTTTGATACGAGCCGTCAAAATCGAAATCTGCACCTGAGGGCTACCGACATCGTTTTTGCCAACCTGAGTCAAAGCAATCGCTTTTTGCTTGTTCTCTTTACTGATCATAGCCGTTTGATTATATCAGGAGTGACCAATATTTTCAAGCAGTGCCGCTAGAATAGCTGCGCGTAGCTATATATGGTTGAGCCACTGTCTGGTGCTTGCGTGCTATTGTGATGACAACTTGAACGAATACGATTGAAGGTTGCTACGTCCTCGGTAGATGGATTATTCAATGCGGCATATATCACAAACCCCTTACCACCGTCATGACACTCATAGATTCGAAAGATTGCTTCCTCATTTGCTGCTTTTTTACTAGAAACACCTTGCCGATAGTCAGCCTTCAAATAATCCGGTACCAAAGTTTGTACACCATCCGGCGCGTTAAACGGACCAAATCCGGTGATGCGCTTTCCTCTAGCCTCCGCCAAAGCAGCAGCATCGCCCGCAGTTTTAACTGCAGATCGAATCTTCGCGTCCAATCCATTCTCACGCACCGACCGATACGAGACAATCGCTATTGATGCCAACACGGCAATCACCGCTATAACAATTAATACTTCAATCAGTGTAAAACCCTTATGCTTCATATCCATATAATACCACTCTAATTCTCTATGCCAAAATCCGACAATTTCGCTGCTTGGTCAATGGTAAAATCGGCAATTTTTGTGCGCCGCAACGATTGACAGTAGGCACCAGTCCCCAAATAGTTCCCGATGTCCTCTGCTAGCGTACGAATGTATGTGCCACTAGAGACATGAGTATTGATGCATAGTTTTGGATAGTTATATGATGCAATTTCGATGTCATACACCGTGATCTGCCGCGCAGGCATCGCAACTGCCTGACCTTTTCGCGCGAGGTGATAGGCGCGCTGCCCATTGATTTTTATAGCGCTAAAAGCCGGCGGGGTTTGCTCAATCACCCCAATGAACTTCCGTACAGCCTGTCTCACCTCTTCAATTGTCGGCTGATGCTCAGACACTGGCGTGAGCTCACCTTCAGGATCTCCTGTCGTGCTAGTCATCCCCAAAATGATTTCTGCCTGATACCATTTGTCTAGCTTGGTAAACGACCCGGCTTCTTTACATTTTTTACCCGTTACTAAAATCATCAGACCAGTAGCAAACGGATCTAACGTGCCAGTGTGTCCAACTTTTGCTTTCTTACCTAGCTGTTGGCTGAGCACTCTCCTGATCCTGGCGACTACGCCAAAACTACTCATACCAGCCGGCTTATCAATAAGCACGATATCGTCATTTGGTATCATGCTAGTTTTGTCCCGGAATCTGGAACTGGGTTGGATTAAATTCAGAGTTGGTAGTATTCACGACTGGCGGGGCTGAGGCTGGCGTCGGTGGAGTATTAGGGCTGACTGCTGGAGCTGGCGGAAAAGCCGGTGGCAGTTCTGGCAATGTGCTAAAGTCAGGCATTGGTGGCAACCCTGCTATATTTTTGGCAGAAGACTCAATTTCCGCCAAAGTTGGGGTGCCAGGGTTTACCGCCAATGGATCTGGAACATTAGGCACCGCTGCTAATGCTTCGCTAATTGCCTGATGGGTTGGTTGACCCAATGACTGATTAGTCCCCAATACCTTTGAGGTATCTTCACTGAGAGCAGCCATGACATCGCCATTATGTCCAGCGATAGCTGAAGCTTCTCCCAGAGGAGAGATAGACCTATTGTTCTGTAAATTGTTGTTCATTTCAGCAAACGGGTCAACTGATTTTGGCTCATCATCATGGCGAGCAACGGTGGCGTTTATCGGTGAATCACTAAACCCCCCTTGACTAGTACCCGGTTGACCATGATTCAAAATCGTGCGGTTACGACCACTTTCAGCCTCGCGCTTCTTGTCTTCTGCAGCCTGTTCAGTTGAAGCATTGAACGTACCGCCTACTGACGGTTCCGGCAACTCGTCTTTCGGAGATTGTGGTCTGCCTAGCGGCTTGATGGCTGGTAAGCTATATTCTGGTTCCGGTGACTTTGCTGGTTCTTCGGATTCTACTGACTCTTCCGGCGTGGATTTTGCTAATTGCCTTTCTAGGTATGACTCAGCGGCGCGTGCAGCCTCGTCTTGAGCCTCAGCCTGCGTTCGGCGAGCTACCTCATCTAGGTCGCCCCTCTTTTGATGTGAGATTTCCAAGGTGCCATCATCTGGTTTTGGTAGCTCCTTATCTGCTTGTTTTGGCTGTTTACGTGATGAACGGCTAATTGACAGCTTGGTGTTGTCTACTTCTGCTTCCTCAGTATCTGATGACTCATTTGAACCATCGGCACCTTCCGGTTCATCATGTTCGTCAGCCGGGGCCTCCAATTCCTCAGCTTCCACCAACTTTGCTGCAATCAACTGCTGGTTAGCTCCTGCAGCCATCAAATCCGCAGCCGCTGTCATAACGCGAGGTGATGTCAGGTTGTTACTAAACCTATTAGTTACAGCAACGATACCGGTCATAAACGCATTTGCCATCTGCTCGTCCAGCGTTGCCTTTACGGTCTTTAGCTCGTCAACCAATTCCAAAAGCATCTCGCTCACACCACTGGCGTTGCGCTCATGCCAATCGATCGCACCCAAGCTACTCTTAATGTCCCGAGCTGTCACGGTCACCACGTCAGCACTGTGCAAAATTTTACCATGAGCCGTCAACGCTTCATCAAGATGATTGCTGTCTTCAACGTTCAAAGCCAACACCAGCTCAATGTTGTAATCACCCTGTGAGAATTCCAAGTCCGCTTCAGTAATCGTCGTTCGGTACGGAGTGATGAAAATTTTCACAACTGCATCGTCAACGATTTTGTACCGCAAATGATCCGCCTTGTCCTTATCAAGCGCGATGATAAAGTCCCTGAGACTGTCCGCCGTGTCTTCAAACGTCTTATCAGGCTCCAGGAAATTTATTGCCGGTGGAATTTTACCAGAGAATACCGCTGTAGCATGCTTTCCAAGCTCATTCAAAAATAGCGTCAACCCCAATGCCGCTGATAACTCATCAACACTTGGATCACGACTAACCGTAACCAATATATTAGTATTTTCTTTGATTTTTTGGATTACCTGCTGCTTGGCGGAAGCGGTGCTCATTGTTTGTTTTCCTGTTTCTTTTTATTGCTATAGCCTTTGGCTGAATTATAGCATAAGCATAGGCGATTAGTCAAGATCATACCCCGTTTCATCCCGCCCCTTTACTTTTCATGTGATTTTCTGTATAATGCATCCTTGATTAGCGATAAAAACTTATAGAGGTAAAGGAGTACCATGCCAATCATCAAATCCGCCATCAAGCGCGCTAAACAAGCAGTTAAACGCCGTGAAAAGAACATCGGCATCAAGAAAGACATTAAGTCAGCAGTCAAAGCTTTCCACGCAAATCCAACTGCTACTACCTTGGCAGCTGCCCACTCTGAGCTAGACACTGCAGTTAAAAAAGGTCTTTTGAAGAAAAATACTGTGGCTCGCCGTAAAAGCGCTCTGAGCAAAGCAGCCAAAGAGGCTGGCGTTAAACTAGAAGCTGCCAAAAAGCCGGCAACCAAGAAACCTGCTGCAAAGAAAACACCAGCTGCCAAGCCAGCTGCCAAAAAGGCACCTGCAAAGAAGCCAGCACCAAAAAAACCTGCCGCTAAAAAAGCTGACAAATAAGACTCGTCAATTTCAAACAACACCTCAGTGATGATGCTGAGGTGTTGTTATTTGGTTACAATTTTACCAACGCCGTTTCTATCAGCAGCCACGGATTAACCCCGGTTGTTTTCATCTGAAGGTCTGCCTGAAACAATGCGTCGTTGATCCGCCTGAGATGTTCAATGTCAACGGTCCGCGCTGACGAGGACAAGCGCTGTAACACATATGGATTGACCGATAAATCTGCCGCCACCGTTTTATTATCGCCACCCGACAACACCAATGCTACCAGGTTAGTCGCCTGCGAAGCTAATAGCCCCATCGTCTGATAGGCACCATCTACGCCACTTTCCGATTCCAAATAACTGATGATGTTATGCACCATTTCATAATCCTTCGACAAAGCAGCAACGAACAAATCAAATACGTTTTCTGACCTCGCCAACGGCACCAAATCATTGATCAGCTCGTTAGTAATATTCTCCGCGAGCGCCAATTGATCCAAAAAATTACTGAGTCGCAACTGGTCAAACCCCAAACGGTCAATCAACGTTCCTATTTGTGTGCGCGTCAGTCTATAACCGCGCTCACGAGCCTGCACTTCACACCAAGATATAAGCTGCGGTTTTTGGCGGTCACTGAGCGGCAAAAATTCTTGAGTTTTGGCAGTTTTTTGCAACCATTTATAGGTTTTTGTTCGTTTATCAAGTTTGCTTTCTAGCAAGATAACGGTTTTATCATCATCAAACGGCAACTCTGACAATCGCGACCAGATGTCAAAATTTTCGCTCAACTTCGAGATGACGTACACTGCAGACTGACTAAATAGGGTTTGTCCAATTGCTATTTCCTGCATATCAGCCAGCGTTAATTCCTCGCCATCATACCGCACGACGTCCGCATCACCAACCAGCGCTACCAACGCCGCCTGTTTCTCAAATTCGTTATCACCACAGAGAAGATAGATCATTTAACCTCCACCTGGCACACCGGACAAACATGCGTACCGCGGCCGCCGACTTTCAACTTGATAATCTCTTGGTCAGGGTGGCGATGGCAGACTTGACCTTCGCGGCGGAACACATGAGCAAATGTCAGATAATTTCCTTTCCGACCCTCGGCATCAACATAATTTTTATCAGTCGAACCACCTTGGTCGATGCTGAGTTGCAAGATTTGCCGCAGCTCATTAAATAATGTATTCAGCTGCTGATCGCTAACGTTTTTTACCCGCGTTTGCGGATGAATCTGTGCTGCCCACAGCGCCTCGTCAGCATAAATATTACCAACACCGGCGATCACCGTCTGGTCAAGAAAAGCCGGCTTGATCATCGAATTCTGACGACGGCGAATCCGCTGGATAAAATCATCAGCCCGTGTCTGAGGGTCAAGCGGTTCTGGACCGACTTTTTGCATGAACGGTAGGTCTTTTACCTCATCAGTCGGCAGCAACTTCACCCAGCCAAACTTGCGCTGATCGTTAAAAAACAGCCGCGACCCGTCCACAAAATCAATCTGCACCCGCGTCGACCGATCTGGCAATTCGCCAATCAAGCTGTCATTTGGATGGCCACCAGCGAAGTTAGATGCGTCAGGTATTTGAGTGGTGTCTCTGGTCACAATCTGGGCGTGCTTGTCACCGGGACCCGGATTGTTAGCAGACGACGCCCGAGAATACCATTGGCGAAACACCAGCTGACCCGTCATCTTCAGATGTATCACCAGCGAGTAGCGAGTATCCAGGTCAATCATCAGCACCTTCGCTCGCCGTCGCACCGCCGTCACACGCGCGCCATACAAAAATTGTTCAACATCAGCGGGCGCATTCGGAAAGCTTTTTGGCGAGTCAAACACCGCCACTCGTGCTACCACTCGACCCGGTAATAGCTCTGCCAAACCGCGGCGAACCGTCTCAACTTCTGGCAGCTCAGGCATCCAACATAACCTCCCTCCCTCGTTATCTATTTATATACATTAGAACTGGAAGAATGTATCTTCCTGCTGCAAACCAACACCCGCAGCAATCTTTTTCCCGTCAGGAATTTGATTGAGGAACATCAGCAATATGTCATTGGCATTGGCAGTTGCTGAGCCTTTTGAACCACCACAGTCCGACGTCCACAGCGTCTTCACTGGATTTCCGTGATATAATGTCTCAAACTTGTACACTTTACCGTTGGCGCAAATACCTCTCAAATCATTTTGTTCTTCTGACAATTGACGCCCTTCCATCATCTTCCTTTTTTCCAGAGCGTACACCAATTCTTCATAGGCGCGGCTATTATTATCTAGCTTTTTCTCATCAATTTGCTTTTCCAAATATCCCTCATAGGTACTCATGCGTCGAATGTCTGGTGTGATTTCAATCTGGTAGGAGCGGAATTTTTCCTGCGCAACAATTGGCCCCCGAACCGTCAAACGCACTGCTCGATTAGCGTCAGTTGATAACAATGACTCTTTGGCAATATCTGCCTGAGATTTTGGTTTATTCTCCGGATTATTACCGCCCAGCAAAGACCGACCAATGGCGATAACCGCCGCCACCGCCACTACCATGATGATAATAACGAGTAAAATCGGTATCAGTCGGGAAAAAGAATTTGTTCTTGCGTATCTCATGGGGTGATTATACCATAATATTAGAATTTTTGCACTAGTTACTTAGTATCCTACGAAAGCTGGGCTATCGCTTGACGGAAGGCCTCAGGATATTTATTTTTCAAATAATCAGCTGCTTTCTCAGGGCTTATCCAATGAAGTGTAACGCCGGGCTCACATGAATGAGGAATTTGATCTGCCGGTAGCTGAACACGGTACACAATCAACATCAGACCTGTCATTATATCGTTATACGGTAGCTGATTGACCGCTTTTGCTACGTTCCATAATTCTTGTTTGGCAATGCGATGAATACCAATCTCCTCATGTAGCTCACGTAACAGTGCAGCCGTTATATCCTCACCCTGATCCATCCTGCCGCCTGGAATATCCCAATAGTCCTGGTTTTTGAGTAGTAAAATTTGGTGTTCATCATTTTGAATAAGGGCTTTTATACCGATTTGAAATAACTGCTCTGTCATCTTATGTCTCCTCCCAATTTTTGCCTATTTGTACATCAACCTTCAATCGAATTGACAGTTCTGGGCAAACGCCTTCCATTTCCGCACGCATTATTTCGCCAACTCGCTCAGCATCCTCCGCTCGGCATTCCACCAAAATTGAGTCATGGACTTGCAGAACCGGCTCAGCCAACCCAGCTAATTTGTCCTCCAACCGAATCATCGCCAGTTTCATCAAATCCGCTTCCGTTCCCTGAATCGGCATGTTCATCGCCGCCCGCTCGGCCGCCGAACGCACCATAAAATTGCTCGACTTAACATCTGGCGTTGGTCGGCGCCGACCAAAATAGGTCTCAACAAAACCTTGTTCGCGCGCTTGAATTAAAATTGTATCCAGATACTGGCGAATTGGCTGACGCACTGCAAAATAGTGTTCAATAAACCGTTTCGCCTCAGTAAACGTCATGCCGGTCGCCGCCGCCAAGCCATGCGGACTCATACCATACAGTACCCCAAAGTTGATCACCTTAGCTGCACGCCGCTGTAATTTCGTCACCTCACTCATCGGCACGCCGTAGGTCTCGGCCGCCGTCTTAGTATGAATATCCACGTCACTATTAAAATCGTTAATCAACTGCTTGTCGCCCGCCAGCACCGCCGCCAGTCGCAGTTCAAATTGCGAATAATCCGCGCCAACGAAGACCTTACCCTGGCTCGGCACAAACGCCTGGCGAATTTTCCGACCCAGTTCTGTGCGCACCGGAATATTCTGTAGGTTCGGATTTGTGCTACTCAGCCGCCCAGTGCTGGTGACGTCTTGATTAAACGTGGTGTGAATCCGCCCGTCCTCGGCCACCAACTTTGGCAGCGCCTCAATATAAGTGCTGATCAATTTAGTCAGCTCCCGATACCGCTCAATCAGCTCAATAATTGGGTGCTGTCCGCGCAGTTTATCCAACTCCTTCTGCCCCGTTGAATAGCCGGTTTTACCTTTTTTGATACCGGTCGTCGGCAGCTGCAATTTGGTAAATAACACTTCAGACAGTTGCGCTGGACTAGCAGCGTTAAACTCGCGCCCAGCCATCGCATACATTTGTTGTTCAAGCTGGCTCACCTCCGCCCTCAACTCCTCACCCATCTGCTCAAGGAGCACTGTGTCTAGCTTCATACCACGCTTTTCCATCTGAAACAGCGGCCAGATCACCGGAAAATCAAACTCGCGAAGCACCCTAGCAATCTGCTGATGTGCCGCCATATAATCCTGCTGCTGACGGTAAATCTGCCGTAGTCGCGCCAGCTGCCGCGACGCGGAATTATCCTCAGAAAAATCACCCGCCAGTGCCGCTAAACTGCGGTCACGCCTCAGTGGATCGATCAAAAACGCCGCCTGCCCAACATCCCAGACCTCGTGAAACTGCACCGTCACACCGTGAGCGTCCAGCACGTGATATAGCCCCTTGACGTCCGCCGCGATCACCACGCCCTGCGCCAACAGTTGCCACACATGTTGACCAATTTCACTCATCTTCGCCTGCCACGCCAGGCCAGGCTTGGAATTAATGTAGACCGTGTCTGGCTCTGATGGATCAATATAGATAATATTTTCTGTTTCAAACAGCGGCTCAGTCGGCAGATTTTCAACCTGCGGTAACTCCAACTCCGCCGTCTCCACTGCCTCATCCGCCGCCTGCATTGTCTTTGGCAGCCGCCCGATCAGTGAATGAAACTCCAATTTCCGCAAAATCTCCGCCACCCGAGCAAAATCACAGTCATTGACATCCGCCACCTCCCAGTCCAGCTCCACCGGCGCATCCGTCCAAATTTCCGCCACCTGCTTGGTCAAATACGCCGATTCGCGACCCGCTTCAAGCTTTGTCCGCAAAGCGCCTGTTTGCTCGTCCACGTGCGCGTACACGCCGTCCAGCGTGTCATATGCTTGCAATAATTTCACCGCAGTTTTTTCGCCAACGCCCGGCACGCCCGGCAAATTATCACTCGAATCACCTTTCAGCGCTTTCAAATCCAAAAACTGGTCCGTCCGAATACCATATTTTTGTTCAAAATATTCCGCCGTAAATTCTTCAATATTCCTCAGGCCATTTTTCATGGCGTAGACTTTAGTCAGCGGTGACACCAATTGCAGCGCATCCAAATCCGACGTCAGCAGGCAGGTTTGCACGCCGCGCGCTTCCGCTTGCCTGGCAAACGCACCCATGATATCGTCCGCCTCATAATCATCCAGTTCATACAGCGGCCAGCCAAACGCGTCCAGCAGTTCCATCAAAATCGGAATTTGCTGATAAAAATCATCGGGTGCTGGCTTGCGACCCGCCTTATATTCTGGATATAATTCCCGCCGCTTGCGAATGTTGGTGCCGCGCTTGTCCCACGCCACCGCCACATAATCCGGCTCCAATTTCTTGATCAGCTCAATCGCCAAACTCACAAACCCATACACACCGCCGGTCGGCGTACCGTCCGCCGTACTGAGCCCCGGCATGGCATAATACCCTCGGTAAAACACTGATTTTCCGTCGATGACCGCCAAACG
>CAUSLL010000002.1:0-75238 GCA_963532835.1 uncultured Candidatus Saccharibacteria bacterium | reverse complement strand
CCAGCGACCTATTGGTTAACAGCCAACCGCTCTACCACTGAGCTATGCCGGAATACCGTATTGCCATTGTACCGTATCATGACATTATTGTAAAGAACTGAATTACGATTACATCAGGTGCTTTTGACAATATCTAACGCTTTTCTCAAGATAACCGCCTCCTCATGAGCCGCCTCATCAGCCGCGGCTTCACGTTTTTCGGCTTCTTGTTCCAGATGATGCCACCACGGCTTAGTCGCGCCAGTAGTAACCTCGTGATCAATACCAAGCTCCAACGACCTGGCTTTACCTTCTCGCTTGATCAAGGCTCCTTGTGCCACCAAACCGTCAATGTGCTTGGCTACTGTTGAGACTGATTTATAACCCAACGCCTGCATTATCTCTCGAAAGGTCGGACTATATCCCTGTCCGCTGATAAATCCTTCGATAAAATCGAGTAGTTGTTTTTGCTTTTTTGTTAGTTTCATATATGTTCTATTCCTTGCTATACTTATAATACAACCAAATAGGAGGATAATAAAGATGAAGATTTTGTTGACTGGTGGCGCCGGGTATATTGGTTCTCACACTGCCATTGAACTCATCCAAAGCGGACATAATGTCGTCATTATGGACGATCTATCAAACAGCTCAGCGGAAGTGATACGACGCATCGAAGATATTACCAAAACGACTATTCCGTTTGTGAAAGCAGACGTACGTGACAAAGCAGTGCTAGAAGAGGTATTTACTAACCAACAGATTGATGCCGTCATTCATTTTGCTGGGTTTAAAGCTGTTGGCGAATCGGTCGCTAAACCGCTGGAATATTATGACAATAATCTCGTTTCAAGCCTGGTTCTTTTGGAAACCATGCAAAAACATCATGTTAACAAAATTGTTTTCTCCAGTTCAGCCACCGTCTATGGCAATCCAGAGTCTCTGCCACTGACAGAAGAATCACCAACCGGTCGAGGAATCACCAATCCATATGGCCAAACTAAGTTCATGATCGAGCAGATTTTGCAAGACGCTGCAGTCGCCAACCCAGAGTTGGAAGTGTCTATTTTGCGCTATTTCAACCCAATCGGCGCGCACGCATCGGGAACCATTGGCGAAGATCCAAATGGCATCCCAAACAACCTACTACCATACGTTGCGCAAGTGGCAGTTGGTAAATTGAATGAGGTTGGCGTATTTGGTGATGACTATGACACGCCAGATGGTACTGGTGTACGTGACTATATCCACGTGGTCGATTTGGCGCGTGGTCACGTGGCAGCGCTGGAGCACATGAAGTCGGGAGTGAATATATACAATCTCGGCACAGGACATGGCACCTCTGTTCTGGAGATCATCAAAGCCTTCTCTCAAGCCTCTGGTCATAACATTCCTTACGTCATTAAGCCTCGTCGCCCTGGTGATTTGGCGGCTTGCTATGCCAACTGCGACAAAGCCCAACGAGAGCTCAACTGGAAAGCTGAGTTATCTGTTGAGCAAGCCTGCCAAGACACCTGGAACTGGCAAAGTAACAATCCAAACGGCTACCAGTCATAATAACCATCAGCGTCTAACCTAAAACCAGCGGCTACTACCGCTGGTTTTCTGTACCGAGGACGATGACGATATCGGCGTTATATTTACTAATGGTCGGTGGGATGGTAGTCACAACATTAGTACCATAGGTCTGCTTCAACTTTTCGATAGTCTTTGGTTTCGTGCCGTTACTTAGGTCGTAGATGGTATGTTTTGCTTGGACGCCGCCCGGATAATTACCCACCTGGACCACATTTAACTCTTGCTTGGTTAATTTTGTCTGTTCAGCGGCTGCCACGCCCGCGACACCAGAGCCATTCAAAATCACCAATCTCGCTTCTTCATTCATCTCAGCTGTTGGACTGATGCGTTTTTTGACATAATTTTTGATGGCTGTGTAATTGTAGGTTCCAGCGGTCGGCACCACCACGCTAGCACCTGCGATATTAGAAGTCGTCAGTAGCTGCACCTTATTTTTCTCGTCAACCAGTGGTATTGAGACAATCTTTTCCGCATTGAACTCCTTCAAAATTTCAATGATGGTCTGCATTTCTTTGGTTTCAAAATTGGTGTTAATGTTATTACCCAATGCATCGATAATCCCCATCATGACATTGAAATCTGCTTTGTTGGACGTTTTGGCTTTCTCGACGATGGCTTTGATAATTTTTTGCTGGTTGCGCTCACGGTCAAAGTTACCACCACTCAGTCCAATTCCTCCAGCGCTACCACGGGCACGGCTGAACGCTAGGGCTTGCTCACCATTCATATGAACTGTTTCGCCGTTACGGTAGCGAATCTTTGTAGCCACGTCATACACCATCGATGAGCCGTCATAAGCCTCAACCTTCACGTCAATTCCACCAAGTGCATTAACCACCTCAGTAAGAACGCGCCAGTTTGCGTGCACTTTGTAGTGAATTTCCATACCCAATACTTCTTGCGCAGTTTTAGCGATCTCTGCTTGTCCAGCCTGTTCGCTAGCAGCTTGATCCTTGCCGCTGTCTTTGGCGTCTTGTTTACCACAACCATAACTCTCGTTGAGCTTTCCAGCGGTAGTTTTCAGCCAAGACTGACAGGTGTGTTTGACGTAAAGGTCTCGTGGCAGAGACACAGTGTAGGCGTCCTTATTGTCTTGGTGGTAGGACAATACCATGATTGAGTCAGCCAAGTCAGCGCCTTCCCAGCCGTCAGGCGACGTACCAAAAATCAAAACATTTGTGCGGCCATTATCGTCCTGCTTGAGGCGGGTTTTCGTGAACAATCCAAGGATATCTCCGCCAACAACTCGCGACAGATTGTTGTATAATCGCCACGCCTGAAAGCCCAAAAATATCAGTAGTGGAATTAGTATTATCAGTATAATGCGCCTGATGAGTCGTCGCTTTTTGAACTGCTCAAACGACAGCGGTTTTTTGTTCTTTTTCTCACGCTTTTTGTTAAGCTTTTCGAGCTTCTTTTCTGCTTTGAGGCGCTTCTGCTCTTTCTTATCTGGTTCTGGCCTGACTGGTCGAGGTGGCTGATTGTCAATTTCTCGCAGACCAGCTTGTATATCATTATCTTCAGGAAATGGCCGTTGCAATTGCTGTGGCTGTTGAAAATGCTGCGGAGCAACTGGCGTACGGCGTGGCTGCATACCATCAATAGCAACCGGTCTGCCCACTCGCCTCGGAGCGTCAGCACCGGGTTTATTCCCGACTCGCTCTGGTCGTCGACCAGCAGGAATGAAACCATCAACTGATATATTCGGCTTTTTCATCAACTCTATCTATTATAGCAAACATAAGCATCGCAACAAAATAAATATGAAGCGCGTTTGGTAGCCCTGAAAAGAACATCCACTGGAGGACAAACCCCAGGATAATCGGCCACACCAGCGCTTTTTTGACGGACATTTTTCGACACAAAGCCAGCAGTAGCGATGTCAATAATACAACACCTACAAGCCCCAATTCCACTGCCACAGACAAGAATTCATTTTGGACAATTTCAAATTCGCCGCTCGTCTTGCCAGATTGTTGAAAAATAGCACGCCCTGCGCCACCTGCGCCGACCCCAAAGAGGAATTGCGTTGGGCTCTTCGTCCAAACCTCCAAAGCAAGTTGCGACATACCAGTTCGCTCCTCTGTCGACTTCGCGACATAGCCATCAAACACTGCTTTCGGTGGGGAGTCTGGCATTGCCTGTTGTGAGCTGGCTGCTGAAGCATTCTCTTGAGGCGGTTGTTGAGGCGCTAGGTTTGGTAAGTTGATTTTTCCAAGTGACAGGTGGTTGATCGATTTGGTGATTGATTGATAAAACCCGTCAGCCACCCGAGGATTAAGCTGCGTAAAGATTCCGTGCCACATCATGCCAAAAGCAAAGCTCCCCGCTAGCACCATGACGACCACAGCCGAGGACCGTAGCCAGTTGGTCGATGTACACCAATGTACCAGTACTACCTGCACTAGCACCGCCGCCGTCACTGCATACAGTGCGCCGCGGCTCAGTGTGAGATATAGCGCCACAAACATCAAACAGAGAGCAACTATGTCATATTTAGTAGCCTTATCTCGCAGTAGTTGGTAAGAGACTAGTAAAATTGGCGCAATTAACAGGCTCCCAAAAAACTGTGGTTCAATAGCAAAACCACTTGGGCGCACAAACCCAAATCCTCGCGCCACACACCCATTGCATAAGCCCCAGTCAAACCAAGCACCATACGCCACCTGGATAATTGCCAGTAAACTCATCACCACCGCGGTGGTGATAGTAATTCTCACTAGCGGGCTAATCATCTTCTTCAGTGACGGCAGGCTATATATCACCAAAAAATCGAGAAATAGCACACTCCAGAGGCCGCTTACGAGAATTGACCGTAGCGGATTAACCGACCAGATGATACTGAGGAGATTCCAGCCCACAAACATAGCTAGTAACCAGACGGCCTTTTGCTGCCAGAGAAATTGTCGACGATTCCAGATTTGCGGCAATCCCACCAATGCTACAATAACTGCGTAAATGACAGCGATTGATAGTTCCAAATTCGTACCACTTTGCCGACCAAAAGAGATGGTCGGAATATACGAAAACCACAGCGCCACGGGCGCCAATAGTACCAACCTCTCTGTAACGCTAGCCTCCACCAACCACGACGGCAAGCTCTGTCGCACGCTATTTACTAGTCGCATCATCAACTATCCGCTGCAGCTCCTGTTTAAACCTCGCATCTGAAAAAACCTTCGCCGATGCTGAGACCTGCTGTTTATGAAACGTCATACTTTCAAATCGCCGCATCGCTGCCACTAAACTTTCAACTGTCTGCTCGTCAAAGAATGTGCCATTTTTCCCTTCGTGAATATAGTCCAACGCCCCACCTTGTTTCAAAGCGATCACCGGCACGCCAGCGCTCAACGCTTCAATTGGCGCAATACCAAACGGCTCAATACTTGGGAAAATAAATCCTTTTGCCTGGGACACCAAGGCGTTCAATTCCCCAGGATTATCAATGCGTGGGATAAATCTAATGAGTGGACTATCTCCCGCCAGCTGCTGCAAAATGCCGTGTTCTGCGCCATCACCCACCAACACCAGCCGCTTGCCTGACAACAAACACGCTTTGATAGCAATATCCAGACGCTTCCAGTTAACCTGCCGAGAGGTGGTGATGAAAAATTCTTCTTTGGAATTAGCAGTCGAACCAATAGTAAATTTATCGACTTCTACCGGTGGGAACAATACCTGAGCGGACCGATTATAGTACTTTTTAGTTTCGGCAGCTGAATACGACGAGTTAGCCACCAGCACCGTTGGTCGCTGGGCAAATTTCCAATCAATCTTGCGCAGTGGCCCCACCAATAGCTTAAAAAAGAACCGTACGATGAAATTCAGTTTACCAAAGCCAGGGTTTTTGACATAGTCATCATACATCCCCCAAAAATACTGCGTCGGCGGGCCCTGCAAATAGCAAATTCCTGTCTGATGTGGATAAAGTTTAATACCCTTACTTTCCGCTGTACAAACGGTGATGATGATGTCATAGTGACGCAACCGACGGTGTAACCGATTGAAATAGAGCGCCCTGGGTACTGCCAAAATTTTCCTGAGGCGAGCAGGAAAGATATTCACCCAACCAACATGCACCTGACAATCATCAAACCAATTTATCTGCTTGCGAGAGTACTGAGAGGTGAAAATAGGTGCATCAGGGAATAGTTCATGGATGGATTTGACTACTTTTTCCGCTCCGCCATAGGTTGTCAACCAATCACAAACGATGGCAACGCGCAGCGCCTCCGAACTCTCAGAAGCCATCACCGAGCTCCCCGCTGAAACAGTACCATCCCGAAGGTTTTCACTAAAATACGAATATCCAACCACAACGACCAGTTCTGTACATAGTACACATCAAGTTGGCGTCGCTCCTCAAAGCTAATATCGCGCCTGCCGGACACCTGTGCCAGACCAGTCAAGCCGGATTTCACTGCCAAGATGGTGTCTTTGCGCTTGTATTGATTGATTTCCTGAGGAATCAACGCTCGTGGACCAACCAGTGAAATATCACCTTTGACGACATTCAGTAGTTGTGGTAATTCGTCCAGCGAGGTTGCTCGAAGGAATCGCCCCAACCGAGTGATGCGTGGATCATTGTCTAGTTGATCGCCATTATCACGGTATTGCTTGATCAGCTCCGGACGACCCATCATCGTAAAGGCTTCTTCAGGAGTGGTGCCGTTGTATTTGGACTTCTGTGAGCGGAACTTATAAATCCTAAATTCGCGGTTAAATCGTGTTAGCCTGGTCTGACGGAAGAACACGGCTTCACGCGGCGCACTCAGTTTCATGATGATCGCCACCAACAGCATGATCGGTGAGAGTAGCAGCAGCGCCACACTACCGACCACGATATCCATCAAGCGCTTCCACACCCGACCAACCCCAAACAACTGGGTTGCCTGAATTTCTATGATTGGTAGTCCAGCGATAATCTCCACGCTATTCATCCTGGATACCATTCGGTCTTGCTGCGGCACGAACATATAGGTCAGATGGTTTGACAACGCGTAGTGATAGACTTCTTGAGACCGCGTGATGTCCGTTTGCATGATGATGGCGGGACGAACTGCTTCGACGGCAGTTTTAAAGTTTTTGAAGGTTTCCACTCCCTTACCACCATAACCCGCCACAACGCCGACGACATCATAGCCATAATTGATATGTTTGCCAAAATATTCTGCCAACTCAACAGTTTTATCATTATCACCAACGATCAACACTTTTTGCCTACCAAAGCCGCGCAAAATCAAAACACTATTGATCAATTTCACAATCTCACGACCAAGAATCATCAAGATAAAGTTGATAACCACAAAGTATACTGCAATGATTCTCACTGGAAACACATCTTCACCAGTGAAAAACTCATAAGAAATCAGCGCCATCACACTGATCACGGAGGTCAACAGCACGCGCATATACTCTTTGGGGCGCGACAAAAATATTTCTCGGTTGTATAGCCCAGACAATGCATTGACTATCAGCCACAACGGCAACAAAGCCACGATCAGCACGACAAAGTTACGAATTTGCGGCACAAAATAATACACACGGGTGTCCAGATGGGTTCGGTAATAATAAGCTAGCGCAAATGACAGCACCACCATCGCAACATCAGCCAACAAGAGTAACGCTTTTGAGGTAAACAGGAAATCGCGTTTCATAGTGCTATTTTACCCCTTAATCACTGAAATCCCAAGGCTTTCTTGATGCGATTCACTTGCTTCAATGGAAGACCGTGATATAACAGTGACTTGATGTAGGTGTTTGAAACGGTTTTGGTCTTTTGAATACGGCGGCGCTTAGCCAGTGCTTTTGGCCACAGGCGTATACTTTGCATGAACCCTTTGGCTGCAAATTTAAAGCCGCCTTTTGGTATTTGATACACCATGAACATGAAATATATAAGGGTAAATTTGAACCACATCGGTATGATCATAGGAAATGGTACATTTTTCCAGAATACCTGCGGCAAGTTCTTAAATACTTGATTGATAGTAAAACCAGGGATTTTGGAGCTTGTTGCTGAGTGTTTATGGAAAACTATAGCAGTTTTTTCATACCACACTTTCCAGCCAACTAGCTGCATACGCCATGAAATATCAACATCTTCGTTGTACGCAAAAAAGTCCTCATCAAAGAAGCCAATTTGCTGAAAAACTTTGGTGCGATACAAGGTTGCTCCACCCGTTGCCCCAAAAAGTAGGCCACTGTCAGGTGCTTGGTCTTTTGGTAAATGCTCCGCACGCAGCGCCGGAATACCCCAGGTAGAATATTCATCACCTGCGTCATCGATGAACTTGCCAGTGGTGTCCAACATCAAACTAGTGACCGCACCAACCTCTGGCTTCTGCTCTAAAGCAGTCGCCAAATTTTCGAGCCAATCCGGTTCTGGAGCCGCATCATTGTTCAACAAAGCCACCGCATCAAATCCCTGTTCAATAGCCCAACGAATTCCAATATTAACCCCGCCAGTAAAGCCAGTATTGTTTGGCTCTTGATGAAAATGGAGATTTTTCATCTTGATTTTCGATAATTCTTTAACCGAATCATCACCCGACCCATTGTCTATCAAATATATCTCAAAATCTTCATGCGTCTGCTTTTTCATAGCAGCCAAACATTTCTTCGTGTCCTGCCAGCCTTTATAATTCAAAATAACCACTGCGGCTCTCATATCATCTCCTGTTTTAGCCTGATGCAATCCATTATACATGGTATAGTATATATATGACCAGAATGCTAGTTACGGGAGGTGCGGGATTCATTGGCTCGAATTTTGTACATTATACCGTCAAACACAAGCCAGAATACGACATCACCGTTATCGACAAGCTCACCTATGCGGGTAATACCGCCAATTTACAGCCAGTAGCTGACCAAATTAATTTCGCGGAAGGCGACATTTGCGATGCCGAATTGATGGACAAATTAGTATCTGAAACTGACATTGTGGTGCATTTTGCCGCCGAAAGTCACAATGACAATTCTCTACGCAATCCCTGGCCGTTTGTCGAAACTAACGTCATCGGCACCTACACTATCCTCGAGGCTGTCCGCAAACACGGCAAACGCTTGCATCATATCTCGACTGATGAAGTGTTTGGCGATTTGGAACTCGACGACCCCAACCGCTTTACCGAAGACACCCCGTACAATCCATCCAGCCCCTACTCCAGCACCAAAGCCTCCAGTGACATGCTGGTACGCGCCTGGGTTCGCAGCTTCGGCATCAAAGCGACAATTTCCAATTGCTCCAATAATTACGGCCCATATCAGCACATCGAAAAGTTTATTCCACGCCAAATCACCAATATTTTGAGCGATATCAAGCCCAAATTGTACGGCACTGGCGAGCAAGTCCGCGATTGGATTCACGTTGATGATCACAACTCGGCCGTTCACCTCATCTTGGAAAAGGGTGAGCTGGGCGAGACTTACATCATCGGCGCCGACAACGATCATGTTAATAACAAGATGGTGATTGAACTCATTTGCGAGCTGATGGGCAAAGGCAAGGATTGGTATGAACACGTCAATGACCGCCCTGGCCACGACATGCGCTACGCCATGGACTCCAGCAAACTGCGCCGCGAACTCGGTTGGCAGCCACAGTACACTGACAACCAAACTGGTATGCGCGATGGCCTGTTGCAAACTATTGAATGGTACCGCGAGCACGAAGATTGGTGGAAGGCCCAAAAAGAAGCTGTTGAGGCAGCTTACGCAAAACAGGGGCAATAATCATGACAGATGTGCCGTCAAAAACTAAAGTCAGCAGTAAAATCGTCTACCAAAATCCTTGGATCACCATCCACGAAGATAAGACTATTAGTCAAGACGGAAATACCGGGATCTATGGCTATATGGAGTCGCGAGATTCGTGCATGGTTATAGTAGTAGACGACCAAGAGCGCTTATACTTGGTGCGCGGTTTTCGCTATCCCTCGCAAAGCTTTGGCTGGGAACTGCCCGGTGGCGGGGGTGACAATGAAGATCTATTAGAAGCCTCAAAGCGTGAACTCGAAGAAGAAACCGGTATTATCGCTCAGTCCTGGCAAAAACTAGGCAAAGCATATGTTTGTAACGGTTTATTGACCGAAAAAATGGCGGTCTGCCTAGCCCAAGAACTAAGCTTCACTGGCCAGCGCGAACAAAGCGATGAAGTGTTTAGTGATATGCGGTTTTTCACGCTTGATGAGATCGACGATTTGATTCGAGATGGTGAAATTAATGATTGCCAAACTCTGGCAGGACTACATTATTATCAACTATGGCGAAAGGACAATCCATGAGCTTCGATCCAAACGACTACAACGAACTAACCGTCACCGAATCACCCATCCCCGGGTTATTCGTCGTCAAACTACCAGTCCATGGCGACAACCGCGGCTGGTTCAAAGAAAACTACCAAAAAGAAAAAATGGAAGCACTGGGACTGCCGTCATTTACCATCGTGCAAAACAACATCAGCTTTAACGATAAAGCTGGCGCCACTCGCGGTCTACACGCCGAGCCGTGGAATAAGTTCATCTCCACTGCCAACGGCCGCGTATTCGGCGCGTGGTGCGATTTGCGTCAGGGTGACAGCTTCGGCACGGTTTTCACGCACGAAATCAATCCTGGCACGGCAATCTTTGTACCCAAAGGTGTCGCTAACGGCTATCAAGCGCTTGATGATAATATCGCCTACACGTACCTGGTTGACGCGCACTGGTCTCCAGACGCAAAATACACTTTTGTCAATCTGTTTGACCCGGCACTCGGTATTGACTGGCCGATCAGCCAAGACCAAGCGATCATTTCCGAGAAGGATGCTGCTCACCCGCTCCTTACAAACGTAATTCCGATGGAGGTTTGATGGACGACACGACAGTAGTCATCACTGGCGCTAATGGTCAACTAGGGCGGGCACTCCGCATTATTTTCCCAAACGCCATAGCCCTAACTCGTCAAGATTTAGATATTACCGACGAGGCTGCTGTCAAATCATTTGATTGGCAACCCAATTCGGTTATTATCAATGCCGCGGCCTGGACTGATGTTGACGCTGCTGAAAATCCTGATAACTTTCAGCAAGTCAACCTGGTTAATCACCGCGCTGTACGATATCTAGCAGAAGCTGCAACAACCCACGGGTTGACATTAGTGCATATCTCCTCGGAATATGTTTTTGATGGATCTCGGCCAATCCACAACGAAGATGAACCCTTTTCACCGCTCAACGTTTATGGCAAGACTAAAGCTGATGGCGACTTAGCGGCCGCTACCACAAACAAACACTACGTCATTCGCACGTCCTGGGTAGTTGGTGACGGCAGAAACTTTGTCAGTATCATGCAAGATTTGGCAGCACGTGGCATTAAGCCTTCGGTTGTTAACGACCAGATTGGTCGCCTAACCTTCACCGATACTTTGGCTCATGGTATTAAACATTTATTAGAAACGAACGCACCGTACGGCACGTATAATCTGACTAATGAAGGTCAATCAGCCAGCTGGGCAGATATTGCCAAAATTGTCTTTGAAAAATCAGGTAAATCATCTTCAGACATACAGCCAGTCTCTACTGCTGAATATTTTGCCAACAAACCAAGCGCCGCTCAGCGACCACAACAAAGTACCTTGAATTTAGCGAAAATTGAAAGAACCGGATTCATACCAGAAAACTGGCACGATAAGCTAAACAACCTATTTGGTTAAGTTAGTTGTATTTTAAGCTTGTCGTTAATTTCTTTATTACTTATACTGTCCTTACCCCAGTAAGCGTTGTCCGCCAATTCACCGACCTTGGCTGGATTCCGAGTTCCCATTTGATTTGACAACCAGTTATTTCCAAGCCCAAATGATCGCTCTTCACGTTCCATCGATTTTTGTAGCGTTTCCTCATCCAGATCCGTCCTACTCTCAACAAATACCAGCTTAAAGTTGTCTGGCATCAGATAATCAGCCAACCACATCACCCGTGGCATATGTGCAATATCAGCTACAATAACCGCTGTCATTTCAGTGTCAGCCAACAATTCCATCTTTTGTTCGGTACTCATAGCACCAACCTCATCGGCATTGTAGCCATTTTTGATCAGTTTATCAGACAAAATCATCGGGATACTGTTCGTAAAGTTCGTAACCGTATCAACCGAGTCAGGTTCCTCATCTGTGAACTCATCCAGTTTTTCAACTACTTCATTAATTTCTTTTTCACTCTTACCTTCACCTCGTAACTTTTCAGCAACGTTCTGCAACATCTGCTCTTTCATCAGTGTTGAAGTACTAATGCGTGGATAATTCTTATATTCATCCAATAGCGCATCAGTCAACTCAGATGAGCTGGCAGTGTCTGGATCAATATGGCGTGCCTCGTATATTCGCCGGAGCGCCCGCGTACAAACCTGCATATCTTGCATTGTTGGATCAGTATCAACTTCATGTATCAAATCGTTCAGGTCGACTTGTTTTTCCTCTACTAACTGACGTATTTCGGCATCAGACGTATGAATCACATCTTCATAATTAAGCCCTGCGCTCTCAGCTAAAATTGGCATCGCCGTTGCCATAGCAATCGT
This sequence comes from uncultured Candidatus Saccharibacteria bacterium, assembly GCA_963532835.1. GTDB lineage: Bacteria > Patescibacteriota > Saccharimonadia > Saccharimonadales > Saccharimonadaceae > Nanosynbacter. Next base: position 63,122 of record CAUSLL010000002.1, on the reverse strand, counting down.
CTTATTATTCATTCTACCGGTGTGAACAACTTGTATATCAGTATTACCCGCCTCAATCGCCTGTATATACAGATCACTCACCATATCGGTATTTGCCACCGACTCTGGTGGTAGTTTGACATTCCTATCGGGATGACCAATCTCTGCTTCAACAACCTCTTCACCACGAGCAATGTTGATGATGACGTCAGTCTCAGAAAGCACTTTAGCAACCTTTTGATCACCACTATCAGTAAAGAGAATGTCCGGACAATCCTGTTGCAAATGCTCAGAAACACCATGATACGGCACATAAATAATTGAACGGTTTCTTGGTTCTTTTTCAGGATGATCCGGGTCTTGATATAACTTCTCGGCTACCTTAGTAAGATAGCTCTCCCGATACTGCTCAAAGGATTCATGGCTACTAGATGTTCTTTCTATGCTCATAATTAATCGCATTATAGCTGATTTTTGTATTTTTGTCAATTAGCTAATCTATTTGTTATACTTATTATTAGAAAGTAGGAGGTTTATGAAAGGAATAATTTTAGCAGGTGGATCTGGGACGCGCCTTTGGCCAATCACCCAGGCGATTAGCAAGCAATTAATGCCAATTTATGATAAGCCGATGATTTATTATCCGCTTACCACACTCATGCAGGCAGGAATTCGCGACATTTTGATAATCACCACACCAGACGACCAGGCTGGATTTCAACGACTGCTTGGCGATGGCTCACAATGGGGCATTAACCTCGAATATGCCGTTCAGCCTAAACCAGATGGCCTCGCACAAGCTTTCATTATCGGTGAAGAATTCATCGGTAACGACAAGGTGGCGTTAGTCCTAGGAGATAATATCTTCCACGGTGAGCGACTGGACGAATCGCTGCAAGAATGCACCAATCCTGACGGGGGTACGGTTTTTGCTTACAAAGTGTCTGACCCAGAACGATACGGCGTTGTCGAGTTTGATGAGCAAAACCAAGCTATCTCCATCGAAGAAAAACCAGCCGAGCCAAAGTCAAACTTTGCTGTTGTTGGCCTGTATTTCTACGATAATGACGTGGTTGAAATCGCCAAAAATGTTGAGCCGTCTGACCGCGGTGAGTTAGAAATTACCTCCATCAATGCTGAATATCTCCGCCGCGGCAAATTACAAGTTCAAACCCTAGACAACGGTGATGTTTGGCTAGACACCGGAACGATTGACAGCCTGACCGATGCCTCTGATTTTGTTCGTGTCATCCAAAAACGGACTGGTCGCATCATTGGTAGTCCGGAAAAAACTGCCTTTAAAAATGGCTGGATCAGCCGAGAGCAGCTTGATACACTCGCTGAACCACTCAAAAAGTCTGGATATAGTAACTATTTCACAAGGTTGTTATAATATAACTAACATGAAACGAGTTTGTGTCATCATACCTGCCTACAATGAAGGCGCGGTCATTCAGGACGTTATTAAGAGATCCAAGAAGGTTTTCTCAAAGGCACACAAATCCTACGCTATTGATATTGTGCTTGTCAATGATGGATCAAAAGACGACACACTTAAGCAAGCACAAAAAGGTGGTGCGATCGTCATTGATCACATCTTAAACTCTGGTGCTGGCGGCGCTACCCTGACTGGGCTTGCCTACGCACGACAATACGGCTACGATATCGCTGCCACCATGGATGCTGATGGGCAACACGACCCAGAGGATGTTCTAGTGGGAATCAGGCAGAGCGACACCTCTAATACCGACTTACTCATTGGCAGCCGACTCATCAACAGTGAGGGTATGTCTAGGACTAAGGTTTTAGGAAATAAAGGTCTCAGCTTCATCACCTATGCTCTGTTTGGTATCAATGTCACTGATTCACAGTCCGGTCTACGAGTTTACTCGCGAAAGGCAATTGACAACCTTGACTGGAAATCAACTGGCTATGAGTTCTGTTCAGAAATGATTTGGCGTGCTAAACAAGCAGGTATGATTATTTCCGAATACCCGATTAAAGCAATCTATACTGACTACTCCCGTGCCAAAGGTCAAAACAACTGGAACGCTATTAACATCGTCAAACGACTATTTAAGCAACGACTAACGGAGCTATTCGAATGAGATATCTTATCCTTGTACTACTTAACGTGCCCATTATTCTGACAGCGCTGATTAATATCATCACTCAATACAAACTACGCAAGGTCAGCACGGCACGCTTTCGTCATCAGCTCATTATCTGGTTGGTTATCATGGTTGTTTTAGTGGGCTCATTCCCGATGTATAACATCTCACTTGGACATCCGCCACTTGATTCATCGGAACTTAGCCTATTTGATATCCTGCAAACTACCGCTATCATCCTCCTGTTCTACATCGCTAACACGCAGCGCCAACGTATCGACCAAAATGAGCGTAGACTGCGCGATTTACATCAAGAATTATCGATCAGATTGTCTAAAAAATAGGTGTACTATCTAGCCTGTGATCATTCTTATCTTTGAGTCATCACCCCAAACCGCCGGTGAATCATATGGTCTGTCAGGAAACGCTCCATACTGCAATTTGATATGATAGTGATTGTCTTGTATGTATTGTTCAACCCGCTCAGCTAGACTAACTGGTTTACCAGAACAAATATTGATTATTCCCGTTACCTTATCTTGAGTGATAGTTGCTAACACTTGATCCGAAAATTCATCAATATGCAAAAAATCATATTTATTTTTGCCTGTCGTGAAAGGAAATTCGGTTTTACTGTCAGCAGCAGCTTGTGCGATTTTGGAAAATATCGAGTGGCCGCCAATATCATTGCCATAGATATAAAAACCACGCAGCCAATATAAGGTAATGTCGCTATCTTTTGCGAGCAGCATCATACTTTGCCGCAAGGCATTTTTGGCAACGCCGTATTGGGACAGCGGATCACACGGCGTCTGTTCATTGATTGCGCCTTCCCAGTACCCAACCTCATGCATACTACCCATCACCGCCACATTCTTGCCGCCACCGTTGATATATGACCGCAAGAACTCGTAGTGATGAGAGAGATTTTTCATATGTTCTGGTGAATTATGCTGAAAGCCATCTCGCCAGGCTAAATGCAGTAAAACATCAGGTTTCTGTAACGCTTCAAATATATTGTCGTGTTGAGCAAAAATATCGATATCACTCGATCTATCAATAGCTATTACCTCGTGGTCATTCTTTTTAGCTAGCGCAGCAATGTGACGCCCAATATATCCACTTGCTCCAGTGATGGCAATTTTCACCCGTTACTCCGCTCACTAAGTCGATATACTGATGAGATGATTTTAGCTATTGGTTTAGGCCAAAACTTTGACAAGATCATATACTCTTCTCTGGCACGGGCATTGTCGCCGATCGCTTTGGTGGTAATTGAACCTTCGTGAATACGATGACCCATTAGCGATTTTTTGATATACCCAAAGCCATAGGTATTTTTCGACAATTTTTCCCATGCCCAATAATCAAACGTTGCTATCAAATCAGATTCAAAAACCGGGAGCTTGTAGTGACTTTTTACAAAAGTCACAGCTGGACAGCAAATTGGATCACCAAAAGACAGAAGCAATCTCTTAGTAAATCGACTTTTCTTGGAAATCGCCAGCGGCCAGCAGAGCATGTTTTTAATAACTAAATTCAAGGACTTAGTAATCGCAAAGTTACCTTTGATATCATATGCCCTGGTAAAGATAATGCAACTATCCTGGTGTTTTTCATAATACGCAACCACCTCTGAAGAATAATTATAGTCATATATTTCATCGTGGTTAGCGACGGTGGTGAGCGTCGTCTTAGAAACTGACAGCCCAAAATCAAAATCACTTGCTGCACCTTTACCCCTGTCTTTTTCTGGTCGAGCAATTACTTTTAAGCCATACTTTTTAGCGATAGCATCAATGAAATCATTTGGTGTTGATGTGGCAATCACAACAGTACTGTTATACTGCTGATTCATCACAGACTTAATACAGTCTTCCAAAAATGGCGATTCTTTATAGGCTAAAACGACAAAAGTGTGCTGCGATTTACTACTCATCATTTCTTCCTCGCAAATTTGCGATTAACCGCCCAGGCGTATAGTTTAACAATTATTGATTGTGGCAATAAGTCATATAGTCGCCAGTTCATATCCTTCTTGGCTACTGGCATCGTAGTATTTTTCCACGGCGTCAGATTTAGATACTTACGCCACAAAATACCAACTGGGTTTTCGTTACCTTGCTGCCATGGCCGACCATTCATACCAAACTGTGAGTGAATAATCTTCGGCGTATAGTAACTCTCCATGATCTCATCATAACTATAAAAACTTTCAGGTAAAAAGCCGTTGGCTTTAATGTATTTTTTAATATCATAGCCATAGAACACAGTCGAGAAATTATACTCCACACCAACCTTCTTGATCTTGCCTTTGAAAAATACATTACATAGATCTTGGTCGGCCACCTCATAGTGATTGTGTCGCAAATGCTCGCGCATCTTGGCGTCAATCTTGTCTTTCATCCATTTTTTGTGATTAATCAGCATAATTCCACAGTTAAAATAGCCGTCGGTTGGTTTCAAGCCGATAACGTCTTTATGTGCATTCACCATGGTAGCGTCATATGACAATGCCATTACATTATCTTCAAAATCAAGTTCCAAAAGACCATCGAGCGCACCGCTGATAACCGTGTGCGGGTTAATGTACAAAATTCGGTCTGTTTTGATATCAAGCTTAGCAAACGCCAGCATTTTATACCATGTGATATACAGCCCCTTCCACGCCTTGACGCCGATCTCTTTCAGTTCATCGGGGTAGCTTGAGACATCAACAAACGTGATTGTGGCATTTTGGTAGTTACCAACCATTTTATTAAACTTATTGATGCTAGCTTTTTTGAGCTGGTGTCCGAGATAAAAAATATTAATCTCTTTCAAGTGTTTGTTGTTTTCCAAAAGTGACACAATAGAAATTGCACTCACTACCGCATAATTGTCGTCGCTCTGGTATATAACGTTTAGAATTCCTTTATTCACGGTCACAACCTCCTACTCATTCGCCGGTAACTGATTAACATAATCTTCCAACAGGCCTGTGTAGTCACTTGGCGTAAAACCCGTTTGACGCAATTTTGACAAATCCATGTCGCTGTTGAGTGGTCGCGGTGCAAAGCCTGGTTTACTGGCTGCATATTCCTCGGTGGAAATCGGCTGCACACGGTTACGGTCATGTCCAGTATATTCGAAAACGTCGGTAGCAATTTCATGCCATGACTTTACTGGACCATCATTGGATACATTATACAGTCCGTACGCCACGTTATTGTCCAAGAAATATTTGGTAGCTCGAGCGATCTCTGACGCAAACGTCAGCCGACCAAATTGATCATTGACAACTTTTGGATTGATGCGCATATCTGCCAAGTTTTTCATAGTTTTTGGCATATTATGTCCATCGCCAACAACCCATGACACTCGCATGATGTAGTGTTTTGGTACCAAACTAACCACCAAATCACCCGCCGCTTTACTTTCTCCATAGACCAGTAGCGGTGCAACAACTTCATCATCTTGATGGTTCTTTTCACGACCATCCCAAACATAATCTGACGAATAGTGAACAAGGGTTTTGTTTTGCTCAATCGCAATTTTAGCGAGGTTACGTGGACCATAAGCATTAGCCAGCCACGTCTTAGCACGCAGCTCGTCTGTCTCAGAACCATCGGCGTTAACCAAAGCTGCTGCATTGATGATAACGTCGTATTTTGACCAGTCAAACGCCTTTACTTGTTCCTCATCGGCTATATCCAACTCTTCTCGTGATAATGCTTTAGCGTCTGGAAACATGGCACACAACGCCTTACCTAGTTGTCCGCCTGCTCCTAAAATTACGTATTTCTTACTCATAACTCCCCTTTATCTTTGTCAATTATTATAGCATCTTTTAGCGACCGCTTGTAGATAACTAACAAAAGTGCTAGTTGCAACAAGCTAATCATCATAAAAACCAACACACTACCCAACATCGCTAATCGCTCAATCAAACACATAGACACCACTACCGCCAAAATATCTGTGAGTAACAATGTATAAAATTGTCCCTTAAACCGACGCATGATGATTAGTAGGTTAACATAAATCGACACAAAAGCGTTCGCCGCCGCACCAATCACCATAATTGTTAAATCGAGTTGGAAATTATTAATATTGATGCCAAAAATAACGTTAAGTACCCAAACACCAATCAGATAGCTTAGAACAACCGAAAGCACGCCTATGCCAAAAGTTATGTGATTAATTTTACTAACAATTCGTGCAAATTCCTTCAGCTTTCCTTTTGCTAACAATTCAGATAGATTCACCACATTTGGCTGAATGATAAATGATATAAAAAGACCAAGGAGCGTAATCGGCATTGCCATAATACCAAAGTAACCAATCTGGTCAGGGTGTGACTTATCCAAAAAATACCGCGGGATATTGAGTGAAAACATCGTCAAAAACATTACAACAAACACTGCTGACGTGTGTTTCATGATGGCAACAGCCTGGGTGATATATTCTTTACATAGTTTTTTACTTATACTAATAGCGTCAACGCGCCGCACCCAAAGTATATCGTAGAAGAATATAATAAGCATATTAATTAATAATATTGCCAACGCGCCATATATGACATTTTTGGTGACAATATCAACCGCCATGAACGCCGCAAAACCAAGCATCGCTTTCATGGTTAGTGATATACCAGCGATATACAACTTGTGGTGAATCTGCAAGATACCATACAGCGAGTCGGCAATTGATTCTAGAATTTTAAAGGTTACCAAAATCATAATTAAGCCTGTTTTTGTAGCGTTATAGCCGTTCAGCACACAGAATACTACTGCGGAAATCGCCACAATAAGTGATGCGATGAAGCGTACGGCGACGTATCCACCACTCGAAAACTCCCGCTTAACATCAGACACTTGATAGGTCCGACCACCCCATAAAGAAACCGCCCAAAACACCACTGAAAGTGACAACGCAAACGAAAACAGTCCAGAATCGTCAATGCCATTTAGTCGAGTGATGACAATGAGTAATACCGGAGAGATCGCACTCTGTAGCAATGAACCCAGCGAGTTCCAGAGATAATCTTTTTTGATATTTTGCATACAGTCGCCTCACGTTACGGGGTATACATGAAATACCGCTGAAACGTTATCAATAGCGCCATTATCACCAATAACAAAATGATTAGCGATGAAATCATGATGATATTTTTCTTATCTTGAGGTTTTAGCTCAGCTCCTCGACCCAAAAATATCGCCATGAAAATTATGATAAGTGTTGGCAAGAAATAGCGACCCTGGACCCCGTAGATGATGTCAAAGTTATATGGTGTATACGTTAGATAGATAGCTACATTAACTGCAACAAAGTGTACCGCGGCCAAACCTACAGCTAACCAACGCCAAGAGTTCGGGATAGTAAGCTTACTCTTGTCCTTTCCTAACGATACCGTTGCTGTCATTCCTAACACAAAGATATATATATAACCCATCCATAATGGATATAATGTATCGGCCGCACCAAAAGTACCAATTACACCTCGAGCCTCATCATCACCAAATGATGTCATATATGAATTCCACAAAACACGAGGTCCTCGTCTTGGATGTTCTTTGAGATTCTGTAATTGTTTATCTGATTGTATATTTTGAGGCAATGAATCACTTCTGTATTCATATTCTCCTGCATTGTTCGCCATCACTATATTAGCTCCAAGCAGCAATACACTGATAACTGCAGCGGTAATCGACCAACGCCAAAAATGCTTCTTTTTTACCAAAATAATGATCAATGGCAAAAACAGATATAGTAGCGGTTTAGACCAAACGATCGCACCGCACAGCATAGCTAATTTAATCCATTGATTACGCTGGATGTCGGTTGATTGTGTATATAAGCGTAGTACATATGCAAGGAATAACAACAGTAAAGCGTATGATACTCCATCAGTTCCTACCATAGACTGCTGGAATAACATCATTGGCAACAACGCAACAAACGTAAATAAATATTTTTTACCTGGTAATAGTTTAATAGCAAAATAAACTATTACCACTGACGCTAAAGCTAATAGTATTCGTGCAATATAGAGAGAGATAACCGGGCTGAGATTAAAGACGTTAGCCAAAAATACCCCTGGAACAGCTGGTAAATAGGTTAGAAAATTGTATGAAACCATAGGCGGTTGATACCGCTCACTTGGGTTCAACGATTTCTTAACAGCTTGCTTAGTGCGATTAAAATCATATTTTTTAGCTGAAAAACCGCGAATCTCATCATCATAGAACGTTAGTCTCAGCGTCTCACCAATAGATTTTGGCAAACTAGCACCAGTGCTTTTTGGGTTGACTGGTATAACATATCCGTGTGCGATATACTGCACACGAATATAATGCTCTGGCTCATCAGGACCTTGAAATGGAGGGGTGATGATCGCAAAGCCTAATGCACCAATTAACCCAACTATAAGGTAGATTTTATGCGGCTGACTACACAGCAATACTAACTTTTTCTTGACACTATCAAGCTTCTCTCGCACCGTCTTCATATAGCACTAATTATACACTCATGTTCGCTGTTTTGCTATATGAGTTCACCCTTAGCTAGTAGGCTAACTGTGATATAGGAAATCTTAACGATAGGCAGTTTTTCTTTATTCAGCTCAACAAATTTTTGCCAGCTACGAATCGGGTGCAAAGTTCCGTTCCTTAGATGATAGATTGTACCACCTGGATCGCCCACAAACTGCGGCAGTTTTGCTTCTTTGGTCAGCATGGCGCATGTTTTGCTTTGTAGTGGATATGGGTTTTGTGACGGTAGGTGTAATTCATATAATGTACCGCCCATTCCTAAGTAACTGCGGCCCTCGCAACTAACATATGGAGACAAGACTCGGTTGCTGACTTTGTATTTTTCAACCACCCTGTCATCAACTTGGCGGATGGCGCCATTGACACCCAAATCAGCAGCTTGATCAAAGTGTGACAGCGGGATGAGTGTGTCGTATCCATCAGAAACATATACCGTACCATTAGAGGGTGCTTTTACCATTTTACCGGGTGCAAAGACCACGTTGCCTGAAGGAATCTTTCGAATAGTCTCACCAGACAACCAGGCGATGGCTGGTCGCTCAGTCTTAGTGATGGCAAACACATCTTCCATAGCAACTATCGGTCGTTTCTGGCGTGATTCCATGACATATACCGTGCCATTATCTGACGATTTCAGGGTTACAACATCGTCCAGCGCCCCAGTTCCAGGCAACGAGCGGACTGTTTCGTCTGATAGTGACAGCGGACTGACTGGTATATCTTGTGGCTTGGTGACTTTCTTTTTACCTTGATTGGTGATAAGGAAGGTTTCCCCGGCTGGGTTTTTAACATAATCATCGACTGTTTGGCTGGTTTGCGGTAATTTGTTGATGCTTTCTTGTTGCAATACGCCGCCACCGAGCGATTGCAGAGTTTGATCGACATATTCAGAGTGTCTAATGTTGTGTAGTGTTCCGTTGCTAATCAGCTTTTGATGACCAGTATCCCTATTTCTCACGACCGCTGCCTCTCTGACGATTGGCGTGCCATATGGCAGATATTGAATAGCTGATTCGCCCAGCACATTATATCCCTGGTCGTATTGTTGCAAAGCTAATGATTTATCATCCAAGACCTCACGGCGCGTACCATTTTGGATATAGAATCGCTTACCACTAGTTGTCTTATAGCCGTGTCCCATGCGCGGACCATGATAGAATTTATTCACTTGTGCCTCAGTTAGTAACATACTATTGCCACAATCCATACCGTATTGTGCCACCATGGCACAGGTTGTAAACGCCAGCCTAATACCAGAATCATAGAAATACACTGTACCATCAGGTGATCGCATCAATCGGTTTGCCACCTGACCTGTCGGAATTTTATCTAGATACGCTTGAGACACAAAACCAACACCACCCAGAGGAGACAAAGCTGCCAAAATGTCATAGTTTGGCACCGGATATTTAACATTATCCGACACCAGGTAAACTGTTGCGTTATCATGAGACCTCAGCAAGGTACTGTTGACGTGGGTACTACCAAACCACTCCCTAAACATATAGAAGAAGTTGCGGTTGCCATATGCTCCACAGTGTGCCGTGCCAGGATAAGCCGCCAGTGCTGCATCATTTGGTACATATGGTGTATAGATATACAGGCTGGCAGTTGCGTAATTTTCAATATATACATCTCGGTAGCCACAAGCAGGGTTTGGGTTATACAAAATTCTATTGACTCGACCCGGCTGATAATTATAGTTTTGAATTTCGTTGCGATATTTTCGTAATTGCCAGGCGGCTTTATTTACTTGCTTATAAAAGCCAGCTTTCTCATTATCACAGTTTGCAGAATAGCCTGGACCACTGTCAGGACAGCCATAACCCATGGCATATTTGTATTGTGACCGCAGTGGCCAAGAGTCGGCAAACAACGGACCAGCCGATTCTTTTCTTAATGTTACCAGCAATACTTGTGGGTTAATTTGATATCGTTGCGCAGCATCCCAGATGATTTGACCAGCATTGATGCCACCAGGAAAGGCACCGCCACCACGATCAAAGGAAGTCTCGCCGTTGTTTGGATTTTCGTGATAATTTTGTAAACAAACATATGGTGGACCATGCCAGCCACGCTGTGCTGCGTACTGGGCTTTGGTATTGCCGTGACCAGAAGGCCCGGTACCCCAAGTATCACACGCTGGTGTGTGTTGCTCGATAAATCGTTGCACTGCCGCCGCAGAACCCATAGCCCGTGAATCATAAAAGATTTCATCATCAATAATCCTACCAGGATTAAAGCCTGAAGCTCCAGCCCCTTGAGAGAGAATGACCGCAAAGGTTAAGCTTAGTAACAATCCTACTATCTTCTTCATTTACTCAACCACCACCGTCATGCCGTCAGCTACACCGTGAGACCTGCCTGAATTATACTCGATTGACACTGTCCACTTACCAGCAGCCCCTAACTCATCTCTACTCACCCGCATCGTTTGACATGAGGTTGAGCTTGGACCAGGAATTACTCCGGCCGTCTTTTTGACGACTCGATTGCCCAGTGTAAATACATAGGTACATGTACCATCCTGCTCGACAGCGTTCGTTACAAATCCGCTAGCGGTGATAGTATGCTTGTCAACTGACTGCTCAACACTGGTCATCAGTACATAGACTGATTGTTTTTTTGTTTGAGGGTCGGTCTTTGGCTGCGGTGTCACATCAGTGTTTGGTCGAGCTGATTTATTATCTGGATTATCCTCGACATTTTTGGTATCTTTTTTCTCAGTTTTAGTTTTGTTTGGATTTACTCCACGACCCTGATCGTCAACCGTAAAGGCCTTGTCTTGATCTGAAAATGGCAACCATTTATTATAGTAAGCTGCCGCCACGTACGAGCCAGCAACAACAATTGCCGCCAGTAGTGATATACTGATGATTTTCTTGCGTGATAGTTTAGAAAGTTTTTTCTGTTTCATAGTCATTACCCTAGGATAATGATACAGTAAAAAAACCAATTTTTCAAACTAACCGCTAGCTTTTTGATTTTGCTTCAACGTGTTCTAACGAATATTTATCAATCGCCGTGTGGTCGTCCAATTTCGTCAACACTGCCCGACGTACGCCGCGCCATTTTTCTATATTATAAAAAATATTCAACACCAAGTAGAATAGCTTTCTTTTCCGTGAATACTGTTTATCACGCAGCGTAAATAACGTGTCACGAATCCAACCGATGATGACCATTTTGGTTATCTGAGAAATAGTCGGTAGTGGCACATCAATACCCACACGACGAAGCCCCATCGTCTCGTCAAACATCCGCATCTTATATTCACGCAGCTTAAATTCATTAGAATGTAGCACATTACCCCTAGAGGCATAAGCTTTCATGTAGCCCGCGTTGATGACATCGCGCCCAAATAATTGGTCTTCAGCATATGGAACGTCTTGGTATGGCAACTCGCCAGTCAGATAACTACGGCGAGCAGCCGAGTTAACATCAGAGTAAAACGCTACTTTATCATAAGTTTCCTGCTTTTTGATAAAAGAATCTTTATAGAACAATGTTGTTCCAAAATCAGGACCAAACCCATTGAACACACCCATGATTTCGCGTTTTAGCAGCGGAAAAGTGGTTGGCCGTGGGTCTTGTTTTCCCATAACACCAATGATACGGTCTGACAATTCAAACGGTTTCGTCATCTCATATAGCCAATATTTATGAGCGGGCGTAGCGTCTTGTGACAGGTAAACCACGATGTCGCCTTTTGCATCATGAGCGGCGGCAGCCCGCGTCTTACCGTGGCCGTATTCCTCTTTTGTGATGGTTTTATACCGTAAGTTTGGGTGTTTTTTAGCATATTTTTTGATGATTTTTGGTGTTTTGTCGGTGGAGCTTGTGTCGTAAATCAAAACTTCATAGGTTTTGTCGATTTTTTGTTTGAACACCATTTTTAGCAGATCATCCAAATAGTCCTCACCAAAATACGTTGGGATAAAAACAGTGATGTCGATTTTGTTCGTGTTGTTAACCACCTATCACCTCACGAATCAGAATGCGCTCAACCTTCTTATACGATTCATCCCATGACAAGTCTTTAACGCTTTCTGAAGCTTTTTTGGCATAGGTGTTGATATTTTTGATCTCAACAACCTTACACAACTCATTAGCCAGTTCAATCGGTGAAGCCGCGGCGTAGTGGATGTATTTATTTTCACCCAAGACCAAGCTGTTGTTTTCGCCTTCGTTCATCACTGGGATACAGCCAGCCGCCAACAACTCGAGTGGCAGGAGCGACACATTAGTAAGTGACAACACTAAGCACGCTTCAGACTCTTTGTATAGATCAGCCACGTCTTGGTGAGACAAGATACCGCGGTTGACATATGGAAATGGTATTTGATAATTCGACACATCCCAACCAAAGAACTCAATAGTGTATTCTGGATGTTTTTTGTGGAATTTATCTAGTGCAATCACGCCCAACTCAAAAGCGCGGCGCTCAGTCACTGGGCGGGCATAGAAACAAATCTTCTTTTGTTTATCAGCTTTATCTGCCAAACGGTAGATGTTCATATCAGCACCAAAATCGAAATAATCCGCCTTCATGCCATATTCGCTCACTTTTTTAGTCAGCCAACGACCAGCTGTGATGCCATAAAAATTCATTTTATAGGTGTTTTCAGCCAACACTGCCTTTGAACCTAGTCCATAAAAGTACGGCTCAAAATCCTGCACGAAATAAAACTTGTGTGCCTTAGTGTTGATGTTAAATACCGGGTAGGCCGTCTCCCATCCAGTAGCGATCAACGCGTCAGATTCAGTGTATTGCGACACTTTTTTCACATTAACGTCAAAATTGAAACTTTCTGACAAAATCGCCTTGGCTTCGGCTGGTGATTGCGGGTGGATTCCTTCATAGATGTAAAACGTAACGTCGTGACCCTGCTCTTGTAAGAATCGAGCAAATCGAGTGATGGTATTTTGTCCACCACTTCCTTTTGAGATAGGAGACAACACCCAGCCAATCTTCAGAGACTTCTTTTTTGACTTTTTCTTTGGTGTTTTGTAAGGATGGTTGATGTAGTCCGCGTCCATGATATCTTCGATTGAAGCCATAACCTCAATTGGCTGCTTGATAGCTGGCGCAGTCTTCTTCGACAGATATATTTGAGTTTTTCTGACAGCTTGGCCTAGCCCATTTTGCCTAGTGTAGGTGTAGAATTTGTACAGTTTACTCATGACTTTTTCTCCTTCTTACTTTTCACACTCATCCATGAACCACGTGTCTTCAGTAAACCACCCCTCGGCTTATTTTCTCTCACATAAAACTGGCTGATACCCTCTTCTGTCGTGTAAGCAATTGGCTCATACGAGTCCTTTTTCTTATCATAAGCAAACAGGGTAGCCGTAATTTCAAAATCACGGTTGTTAAACAGATCCAATGGCAGAGTATACTTATAAATATGCGTGCCTTTTTTACTGGAGGTTATTTCCACATTATTATCATCGATAAAGAATCCGTCATCAATCACAGAAGTGATGCGATTTGAAGCTTCGTCCAAAATTGAAATACCAAATGACACCTGCCTATCTTCTGGAACAAAATATTTTACTTCAACCTCCAACGTGTCTTTTGGTGTTAGCACCTTGTTTTCTATCTTTGTTTGGATATAAGCAGTATTCTTCTTTGATTTCTTATCAGTTTTTGTTGTTGACTCTATATTTTCAATAGAATACAGGTTAGCAACTTCATTTGGATCGCCTGAAGCGACGATTTTGCCAGATTCCAACATAATCGCTTTATTGCAAAAACGTCGCACCGACGCCATGTCGTGAGTCACCAAAATAACCGTCTTTTTCTGTTTTTTGATCTGTTTGAAATATTCAAAGCACTTACGTTGAAAGGCTTCGTCGCCAACAGCCAACACCTCGTCCAGGACAAGGATGTCGGTATTGGCACGAATAGCGATTGAAAATGCCAACCGCACCTGCATACCGCTCGAATAGTTTTTCAGTTTCTGATCCATGAACTGTTCCAGCTCCGCAAAATCAACGATTTCATCATACATGTCTTCTACTTCATCGTGTGAAAAGCCAAGCAGTGCCCCATTTAAATAGACGTTCTCCCGACCAGTCAATTCTGGGTTAAAACCAACACCAAGTTCAATGAACGGAATCAATTTACCATTAACAATCACCTCTCCAGAGTCCGGCGAATAAATATCAGAAATCAGCTTTAACAATGTAGATTTTCCACAACCGTTTCGTCCAACGATGCCAAAAAAGTCACCTTTTTCCACCGTAAACGAGATGTCTTTTAGAACTTCTTGTTTTTTATAACCCTTAACACCCTTAGTCCAGTTCAAAAATGCCTGCTTGATACCGTTTGCCTGCTCGGTTGGTAAATTAAAGCTCTTGTATAGATTCTTTACTTCTAGCGCATATTTACTCATCACATATTCTCCGCAAAGGTTTTGCTGCTTTTTCTGAAATACATAATACCAATAATGACAACAACCACCGTTAGTACAACAGGTATTAGACTAATCCAGATGTTATTTATTGTACTCCAAGTGGTCGGCGTCGTCTGTGGAGCGATAAGGCTATATCGGACATCTTGAATACTTTGTGCAATAGGATTGAGCATCATAACTTTTGCGACTTCTGGGTGAAAATTAGACACCAGGCTAAGTGGATAAATGATTGGGATGCTGTAAAAACATATCTGTAAAATCACATCCCAGATATGGCTAATATCACGGAATTTTACGTATAGTGTTGATAATATTAGTGATACACCAAGTGCCAAGATAAACAACTGAATAATGCTCAATGGCGCCAAAAGAGCTCTCCAAGTAAAGTCTACTCCAGAGATAAGTCCAAAGATTAGCACCACAATCAAGTTGATCGACAGACTGATGAGCGCGCTGGACATTGACGAGATGATGATAATGTATTTTGGAAAATTAATTTTACGCAGTAAGTCACCCCTACTAACGATGGCGTTCATACCGACTGAGGTAGCTTCGGTAAAAAATCCCCAAAGAGCAATACCTAAGAGTAAGACAATTGGATAGGTTTTTGTGCCGTCGGTAAACTTCAAAAATTTCACAAACACCAAATACATCACCAAAAACAGTAACAGTGGCTTCAGTACTGACCATAAGATTCCTAAAAATGAACCTTGATAGCGCAATTTAAAATCAGTTTTTACTAATTCGAGTAAAATTACTCTGTTTCGTTTATTAAACAACTCCTGCATATACCAAGTCCGATTATACCGCTTTTTAATCTTTTAGGCTAATCACAAGTCGTCGATCGCGACCTTCGCCCTCTGAGTGAGTTTCTATATCATCGAAATCATGTGCGGTGTGGTGTACCGTCCAGCGGTCAGCCGCGTTAAGATCCAACCTCTTAGGCTCGCCAGTGTCTCGGACTTCCTGAAACCAAGCGCGAGCTTTCTCAGCAAGTTTTTCAGCGTGCTGCTGCTTGTAGTCAGCAATATCTAGATTAACTCTCTCCACTGCGGCATTGCTGTTGCGAAGCAGTGCTGAGAGTAAGTGTTGGATACTGCGCAACGTCTCAGCGCCGCGACCAATCAGTAGGCTATTGTATTGCGTTGATGGAATTTTTACGATCAAAATATCGTCTTCGATGGACACTTCAGCCGTTATATTTAGGTCGAAAAAGGCCATCAAATCCTCAACATATTTCTTGATGTAATCGATTGTTTGCTGATGATCCATGATTATTCCTCCTTATTCCTTGGCCTTGATCCGGGTTATTTTCGCCTCAGTCGCTGTCGCTGCACGCCTACTTGCTTGAGGTTTTTTGGAGTTTTTCTTTGACTTGTTCGGTGTTTTAAAAATAGTCTCCATCTCATCACTATCGCCTTTTAGGATGATGGCATTTTGCGCATATGCCGCAACGTTTGAGACGGTTAGATACAGTGCTAGGGCACCCGGTAGGTTGATGATCACGAAAAACATAAAGATTGGCATAAATTTCATCATCTTGCGCATCACGATAGCATTAATCTCTGACTGATCTGCCTCTTTGCCTTCAGCAGCTTCTTGTATGATATCGCGCAGTCGCTTCTTACTGTCGCTCGCTGGAGAAATTTGTTTAGTGGTCAAAAACTGCATCACCGCCGCCAATACAGCCAAAATCAATAAACTCCAGGTAACACTACTGTTACTAACTGCGTGCTGTGTGAGGTCAACCATCCCCAAAAAGTTCTGATTGAGTTGATCTGGATGAGTTACTAAATTGGATACTACTGGTAATTGTTCGATAAAATCATATGCGTATTTAGCAAGGTCGCCGGTATGAACCCGGCTAGATACAAAGATTTGTACCACTCGGTAAATACCGATCAACACCGGCAGCTGAATCAAAAGCACGCCAATTGAACCAAACATGCTAATGTTGTGCTCTTTGTATAATTCCATCATCGCAAGCGCTCGCGCCTGGCGATCATTCTTGTATTTGGCATTAATCTTCGCCAGTTGAGGCTGCATTTTACGCATCGCCTTTGTCTGGTGTAGCTGCTTTTTGACCATTGGCCACAACAGAAGACGGATGATGATAGTAAAGAGGATAATACTGACACCAAAGTCTGGAATTAAGCCGTAAATGGCCATTAAAATATTAAAAATTGGCTGTACAATCAGAACATCAAAAAAACTCATGCCTCACATTATATCAAAAAATGTGTCATTTATACAGATTAGCCTGAGAGAATAGTCGTTTAACTTCGTTTTGAATACTCTTATATTCCATGTGTAAAAAATCAGCCGTAACAATGATCAGCGCTATATCATGATTATCTTTAAGCATCGGCAACTCAGCTCGAATCACCTCGTACACCCGTCGACGTACCCTATTACGGCGAACGGCTGATTTGAGGACTTTTTTACTGATCACCACAGCAAATCGACTGTGTTTCCGGCGCGGATTGGCAATGTATTTTACCGTCATCAAACGAGACCGTACAGCATCACCATTTTGGTACAAATACCGTAAACTGCCGTGACCGTGAAATCTGTGACGATGCGTTAACATTCTCTTAGTATACCAAATACCACTCCGATATACATCAGGAGTGGTATCAGATCATCGAGCGCACTAAGTATTATTTACAGTGCAATCCGTGCACGACCTTTTAGGCGGCGTCGCTTCAAAACAGCGCGACCAGCCTTTGTAGAAACACGTGCTCGAAAACCGTGCGTGCGGGCACGATGACGTTTATGTGGTTGAAATGTTCGCTTTGGCATACTGGGTGATAGTTTAGCGTTTTTTTGGTTTTTTTGCAAGTATTAATTGTAGTTTTCCACCGCTCGGTCTGTTTTATCCACAATTATAACAGAGGTGGTGTACGCCTGTGGAAAAGTTCACCTCTATTTTCAGTTTTTCCTCCATGAGATGTCTATGCTTGTGGAAAACTCCGTCTATTTGCTATAGTACAGAGTAGATTATGTGTGAGGGTTTATAACATGAAAGAACAAGCAATCTGGCAGGGAGTGTTGGGTCAATTAGAATTGACCATTCCGTCTTCTTCGTTTTCTGCATGGTTTACAAAAACAAAATTAGAACTAGTTTCTGATAAAGAAGCAGTTATCATCGTGCCAAATATTTTCGTAGAAGCTCAGTTGGAGAAAAAATTTCATACCGATATTCAAGCAGCTTTAAAATCAAATGGTTTTGAAGGTGTGGTGCGATATAGGATCGGTTCTGGTTCACGAAAAAAGACCATCAACCGGGATCAGCCAGAAGAGACTACTCACCCAAAGGAACGTCGCATCATCGCCCCAACTCAAAAGAACAATAGTAATCTCAATCCGCGCTATACCTTTGACAATTTCATCGTTGGATCGAGCAACGACCTGGCTTACGCTGCATGCCAAGCGGTCGCGTCGCACCCTGGTCTTAAATATAATCCACTGTATCTATACGGTGGTTCGGGTCTTGGTAAAACTCACCTCATGCAAGCTGTTGGCAATGAGATCATCAAACAGCAGCCGTCAGCTCGAGTGCTATACACAACAACTGAGGCTTTCGTGAATGAATTTCTTGACTATATCCGTTTCAAGAAAAAAGGTTTTTCTGATAAATATCGCAATGTTGATGTGCTGATCGTTGATGATATGCAGTTTATTGCTGGTAAAGAAAAAACTCAAGATGAATTTTTTCACACGTTTAACGACCTCCACCAAAACAATAAACAAATTATCATCAGCTCTGATAAACCACCGAAGAGCATCCCTACCCTCACCGACCGACTGCGCAGCCGTTTTGAATGGGGTATGGCGATTGATATTCAAATGCCTGACTATGAAACACGGTGTGCCATCGTCAAAGCAAAAGCTAGCCTCAGTGGCACTGAACTAGAATCAGGTGTTGTTGAATATTTGGCAGCTAATTTTAAAACCAATATCCGAGAGTTAGAGGGCGCGCTTAACCGTCTGTTAGCCTATGCTGACATGCAAGGTTTCGTACCAGACGTAGCAGCAGCCGAAAGTGTCCTGGGAGACATGAAACGCGTTCGCCCACAACACATCACCGCCAAACAAATCATTGATCGTACAGCACGCTATTTTAATCTGGATCCAAAAGATATGTGTTCAGCCAGGCGCGACAAGTTCATCGTCCAGCCACGACAGATTGCCATGTATTTGCTGCGTAGTGAATTAAAAATGAGTTTTCCAAAAATCGCTCAAGAACTTGGTCGTAAAGACCACACCACAGCCATGCACTCTGTCGAAAAAATTACCAAAGAAAGTTTAACCAACCAACTAGTACGTGAACAAATTAATGACGTCAAGGATAAACTCTATGTGCAAAATTAGTGGAAAACCTGTGCAAAACCTATGGAATTCTGCCTACAGCCTGCGACTAACCTTGTGGCAAAGTTTAGTAGGCTTCGCACAGCTGTGGGTTATTACCATTTTATCCACTACTACATACCACATTCATCCACACCGCTATCCACAGCTATTTTTACCTACTCACCTCTGTTTGAATAATTGTTTTACTCAGTTTCCACAGCACCTATTATTACTAACACCAGATAAAAAATAAGAAAGGTTATATAATAGTAACTATGAAGCTTTCAGTCACACAAGAAAATTTTGCAAAAGCACTCAGTAACATTGGGCGGGTGGCTTCTGGTCGCGTTGAACTTCCCATTTTGAACAATATTTTACTTCGTACGGACGGAGGAAGATTATTAATTGCTGCTACTAATTTGGAAATTGCTTCCACTCAGTACATTGGTGCTAAAATACAATCGCCAGGTTCAATCACTATTCCTGCCCGGCTGATCTCAGAATTTATCTCAACCCTGCCGAGCGGCACCATCGACCTGGAGACTAAAGATGACCACTTACACATCACTTCTGGTAAATTCAAATCAGTCATTAACGGGGTTATTGCTGATGAGTTTCCAGAGCTACCGACCATCAACGAAGATACGGCAGTGCGCTACGAAATCGCCACTGATGATCTGAAAAAGGCAGTGTCACAAACCATTTTGGCGGCCAGTTCTGACATGGCCCGAGCAGTGCTGACTGGAGTGTATTGGCATACTTTTGAAGACGAGTTATATTTGGCGGCAACCGACGGCTACCGACTGGCTGAGCGAAAACTGATGAAAGCGGACGGCGAAGTTTCAGCCATCATCCCAACATCTGCCTTGCAAGAAGTAATTCGTAGTTTGAGCGACGCCACAGAAGCCATTGTGATATTGTTTGGCGACGACCAAGTTTGTTTCCAGACGCCAGAATTGGAGATTATTAGCCGGTTAATCGATGGAAAATTCCCAGATTATCGCCAGTTGATTCCTCAGCAGTCACAGACGGAAATCATTGTCTCACGCGCCGACCTCAGCCGCATCACCAAAGTTGCTAGCTTGTTTGCTCGAGAGTCAGGCGGCGGCGTTACTATCAATGCTTCAGCTGAAGACAATATCATTTCCATCCACTCCATCGCCTCAGAACTTGGTGAAAACACCTCAGAAGCAACTGCTAAGATTTCCGCTGACGGTCAAATTACGCTCAACTCTCGGTATTTGACTGAAGCTTTGAATGTTACAGACGGAGAGGAAGTGTCATTTGCCTTCAGTGGTAAGCTCTCCCCTTGTATCATTCAGTCCACAGCTAAGAAGCGTGACTATATTCACATCATTATGCCGCTAAAAAGTTAGCTTAACGATCACGGAATTTGTAGCACCACGATGGCTGTCCATTGCCACACGGTACAGCGGCTCGACTATCTTTTTCTTTCTTGGTTGGTATGATGTAGTTATTAATCTTCATGTCGTAGTTATCTGGCGTCGCGCCAAGCTTAGCAAGTCGTTCTAATATTTGACTGAGGAGCGCGTCACCGTTGCGCCCGACCATGGTGATGCAGATACCGATTCTATGTGATTTCTTAATGTCAGTGCGATACGGCTGACATGAGAAAACTCGGTAATCTCTGTCTTCAAATGGTAGATGCTGTAATATTGGATTAGCCTCATTAATTTCCTTACCGACCCTGTTTACTTGTCGACTGCCTAGTCCATCCAAGACTTTGGCATATTTTTTCTGCTTCAGTTCATTTTTTGCTTTATCACTCTTCGGCGTCAGGGCAAACAACAGTTTTCGTTCTTTTCCCTTCTCCAGATCAAGTACAATAGTATATGTTTCATAGCCATCAGCACTGAAACTGAAAGTATGTTTACCGCTTTTAACCGTTACGGGTTTATCAGAGGTGATGGTCTGGTTTTTCACTGAATCATAAGACATTTTGACAGTTTCTGGCGCAAAGGTTGCTAGCAGTGTGGTATCGCGGGTGACGGTTTGGAATACATAGTATGAAATGAAAGCAACAAGCAGCGCGCCGATGATCACTGCACCGCCAATAATTTTTTGTTTAGTAATGACTGGCTGCATGATATTTCCTTTCTAGGTTTTGTTTGATTGAATGACGCGAACTAAGATGTTGCCTGCCTGGCTGAGTTGGTAATCAACTGACCCTTGCTTGATGAATATCGGTACCGTATCATCAAGCGAGGCGTTAGCAGCGACATACCCTCCGCCGACGTCGCCAGTGTAAATCAACGTGTGACCATAGCCACCGTTACTTGGGTGTAAGAGGATATCACCCGGCTGCAAGTCTGAGGCAGATGGACGCTCAATGATTTTGAATTTTTCTGGATGAGATTTTACATAAGAATATTGTGCTGTAGTGCCAATCGGTTCATAATCTTTATCTGCACCAGAAGTACGCATCACCGTCGCTACAAATCGACCGCAGTCAGTGTCTGAACTACCGACAACACTCGGGTTATTTTTTTTGACTGCATCGATATATTCAGCTTTAGCCGTGTGGTTATTAGCTCCTTTATCAGTGTTTGGATTCCATGCTAATTGTTTAACTGTGTCGACAATACTTTGTCCGGCGACGCTTGACCCATCACCACTACAACCAGTTGCTGATGCTGAACTAACCTGTGCACCGCCCGAATCACCACCAGCACTTGGCGTAATTTTTGATGGATCACCGTCTTGGATTTTACCCTTATAACTGTTGAAAATTTCAGAAGCATACTGGGCACGGTTACCTTCTTCATTTGGGCCATAGCGCTCAAATGTTTCACCAAACTCAACCGCCAAAGCGCTGACACCACTACCTGATTTGTCAGTGTGTTTCAGTAGCACCTTTAGACCAGCATTCTCTGCTCCGTTTAGCTCCTCCCAGAGGTATTCTAGCTGCCCCTCGATGGTACTGTAATTTGGCTTCTTCTCTAGGTTGGTGCGGCGTCCACCTAACCACTGAGCAATACCATACGCACCGATGCTGTTGAGTGCACTTGGATCAATGCGAGACTCCTGTTGGAGGTTACCAGCCACAGCTGCTGCTTGTACTAAAGTTAGGCCCTTACCGGTAAAGAATTTAAGAACCTTTTCTACATTTTCGCCAGAAAGTTCACCAGTTGCGGTGTTTTGGGTTGAGCAGATTTGGCTATTTGGATTGGTAATATTAATGTCGTTTTTAATATAATCTTGGTAAGGGATGCCAGCTGGCTGATTCTTCTTTTCTTCTTTTTTATCTTTTTCTGGTGCTGCTGAAGAATTTGCGGTCAAAAATATGATACAGCCCGCCAAAGCCAACAGTAGACCGATACTTACTCGTTTCATTGTACTCTCCTTGCGTAGTCCCAGTGCCATGGTTCATCTTTATACCAACCAGGATTATTGCGATCCCTTGCCCATGGTGGGTTGACGAAGCCGTATTTTGAAGCATTGGCGGCTAGCCATAGGTAGATTGGTGTATTAAAACTAGAGCCACCAACATTAATATCCAAGGCTAGTCCATGACCATGTTTTGAGGTTCCTGGAGTTGCTTGTGTTATACCACTTGAAAAGTAATCCTGTTGAGTCGCTAGAGTTCGGTATGATTCAGTAATGGTCATATGTTGACCACCGTGTTCCTGGGCGTACGCTTCATTCATCGCGTCAAAGGCTTGAGCGGCCTTTGGATGCATATAGTGACCTGGCGCGGTTTTTAGCTCACTCATGGCTGACAGCGGAATCTCACCATTTCTATGTCCACCCCATGATGCGGGCTCAGCGCCAAAGGTTTGTGCTTCTTCAAGTTCTGGTGGGCCAATGGCGTCTCCAACTGGTCCGCTACTTGGCTGTTGCGCCCCGGTGTTAGCTGATGGGTCATCAATTTCCTTTGGATAATATTTACCTTCCTTGTCGTCGGCCATTAGCGCCAGGTTACCAGCCACTGTTAATTCCAGTGCGCATGGGTCAGCTACACTATATGTTGGAACTAAGTCACCTTCGTGAATTCCGTAGCTTTCTTCACGCGCCTTGGCTTTGGCTGAACAGACGTTGTCGGTGTATTGACTTGGGTCGGCTTTATAGACTGCTTCGTCAGTAAAACCATGCCAAGTTACACCGAAAGCTCGCATGACGGCTGCTTGGTCATATTTGGCGGCATGCGTGTTGGTTGGCGTGACAGCATATGCTAGGGCAATTGGTGCCCGTGCAAGTAGTCGCGCGGTCGAAAATCCAGACGTTGGCATGACGGCGAGTAATTGTCCAGCCACTGAGCGTTTGAGCGTTGGGTCGAACAATTTTGCCATCAATGGTTGTTCACGGAATTCTTCGTCGCGCTCCTGCTCAATTTGTTTTGCCAGTACACTAACCTGCTGGTTGGTTAATCGCGCTCCTCCAATTCCATCTGGCTGTTTGGAGCCTGAATCAGCCCCAGCCTGCCCAGCTTCAGTGCTGCTTTGCATGGTTGTTGTGAGTCCACCATGGAGAGCCTCAAAGTTATTATTACCTGGAGCATCAACTCCTACCTCTGGTATACCAAAGAGTAGACTTACTGCCCAGCCCATGGCTTTTTCAATCAAACCTTCCGAAAGTTCAACAAGCTGCTTCAAACCTGGCAACTCCTGTAGATAACTAAAGAACCAACTGAATACCTTGCCGACTGTGTCGCCAACAAAGTCGATGATTGCACCAAAGGTGCTATTCCAGGCTTCGGCAATTCCTGCTAGCACTCGCCAAACAGGATATTTCGTAAAGGTAGTGTAGTCTTTGACGATTTTTTTCTCTGGACAGACAAGTTCACCAGGATCCAAAGCAACAACCTTTTGTTCACCACCAACGTCACATTTGGTGCGAATACCACCATCCTCGGCGTAAGCGGTTGGATATAGTAGTGACACTGCGGTGTTGTTACCGCCAAACGTCGCTTGAAATATTGGTGCTGATTCGGCGCCGTCAAACAGTGAGGTTGCTAACTCAACATGTTGAATATTGTCGATTGTTCCGGCACGGATTTGGTCTCGGGTTAAGACTGGGCTAGCCTCTTCGTCGTAAGTGAAAGCGGTGTATAATTGCTTCTTTTGGTCAGCCCCAACAATCTCAATAATTTTTTGGTCAACCGCTCCCACGATTTTTGCAACAAGGTCAATGGCTCCAATGATGGCATTGGCAGCTGCTATTTTCTTAAACAGTTGTTTACTGATAATTTTACCTAGTGGTGTGTCCGGTGCTGCTTTGGATAGAGAGTCGATATTATTAAGAGCTTCTTTTTGGCCTTTAACTTTCTTCACCTTTTCATCAGCTTTTGTCTTATTGTCGCCTGTCGCTTTTTCAGCCTCTTTCTCTGCCTCACTAATCTTACTGTCAAGGTCATTATTTAGTTTATCCAACGTGTCCTGGCATTTTTTGGCATCAGTACCGTCTAAACATCCCAAATATGCCGCAAAGCGAGGCGACATTTTGGCAGTGATGCGGGTATTCATATTTAGCTTGATCTTAGCCTTAAAGTCAGCATATTTCTGACCAGCTTTTTCTGGTATGATGTTAAACTTTTTCACCCCGTATTTTCGGTACAATACACGTTTAGATAGATAGCGCATGAAATAGTTACGTCCGTGAACCTTACGTGTCATCTTTTTTATATGACGACGCATATCTTTGTGAGATAGTTCTTTCTCTACCCCCTTTAAAACAGAGTCCATATCTTTTGACTCAAGATGCATAGAAAATGATGTTGCCTTACCGCCCAAGGTATTTCGCCCACTGGCATTAAACACAACTTTAACCTTTCTTCCTTCTTGTTCAAACTTAGCGTCAAGCTGTTCCTCAAACCAGGTACTGTACTTTGTGGCTCCTAAGTGACACAACACACCACCGCCAGCACAAAATACGATGTTTGCGTCACCAGGATATGCGGTTTGCATCATTTTCATGGCAACCCAGCGTGTGGTAATATATTCTAGCCGTTGGTTAATGGCGTGTTGTGGCACAGAGCTGAGCTGGTCGGTGATGGTGGAGACCATGGCATCAAGCTTATATGGCAAAATTGTGAAAAATAACATCATTAAGCCAAATAATCCTCCACCGATGCCGGCTGTGGCACCCCATTTTTTGCGAGTCATATTCGCCAAGAGGTTGCCGCGCTTTTTACCGCCAGCCTTACCCAAAGGAGACCGAGAATATAGCTGCTCTTGATTGTTAACACTGTTCGCGGCGTTGAGTCCATCGTCTTTTTTGTCGCCATCATAAAAATTATCATTGGCGGCATTATTTTCCATAGAATTTAGATATTTAGACGTTTGTTCAGAGGCTGGATTGAGCCGTTCATCAACATCTGGATCGGTCGTATAATCAATCCGCGCCATGATTATACTGCTCCATACCCACCAATTGGTGTTTCAGATGGAAGTTGCTTCGTCGGTGAGGTATTGATCAGATCGTACTCGGTGTCGCTGGCTTGAATTTGGATGTGTACGTGGTTTTGTCCAGCAAAGAACAAACCCTGCCCAACTGGGAAATTCGCCAGGCGTTTTTGTTCTTCCTCAGTTAATTTAAACACACTGGAAAGCACATCAACGGCACTTGAGGATTGTTTAAGGAGTAGCTGCATGGATGAGTTGGCGACGATGGCGCGACCCATTTTACTACCGACAAAGTCCTCGACGTCCTGGGTGATGGTGGTAAGTCCTAGTTGATATTTTCGGGCTCGCTTCGCCAGGCTAAATAAGAAGCTAGCTGAGTCTTCATATTTCATCAACTGCCACGCCTCATCAACGATCAACATACGCTTTCTTTGATCAGTTCGAGTGATGTTCCAGATGTGATTTAGTACAATATACATAGCCGTTGGGCGCAGTTCGTCTTCTAGGTCTCGGATATTAAAGACCACCATGGCGTTATTGATATCGATATTACTCTGCTGACTGAAAATACCAGCAAAGGTACCTGAGGTAAATTTACGCAGACGCTGTGCTAACTGTGGACCAGTGCCACCCATGTGCAGCAATGTATCATACAAATCATGAATGGTTGGCGGTGTTGAATTGTGGGTCAATGGATCTGATGTGATACCAACACGAGCGTAGGTGTCGATCAATGCCTGGTCGATATCTGCTTCCTCTGCTGCGGTTAGTCCGATAGAACCAGCCACTGAACCACCCAACATTTGACGCAGTAAACCGTGCAGTGTAACCAAGTTGGCGCGTAATGCGTCGTCGGCTTCTTCGGTGTCGATCACTCGTGGCAAATCAAACGGATTGATGCGTGTGTCACTGTTTAAACTCAGGCGTATATGACTACCGCCAACGGCGTCACATAGCTTTTGGTATTCATTTTCCGGGTCAATGATAACGATGTCAGCACCAATCATCATACTACGCAGTGCTTCCAGCTTCACGGTAAATGACTTACCAGCACCAGACTTTGCAAACACCACCATGTTGGCGTTTTCTAGAGAAAATCGGTCAAAGATCACCAAACCATTGTTGTGCATATTGATGCCATACAGCACACCTTTGCCATCAGTTAGGTCGGCAGATGTGAATGGGAAGCTAGTGGAGATGGCACCAGTGTTCATGTTGCGGCGAATCTGTAATTGATCCATCAACTGAGGAATGGTGCTGTTTAGTCCCTGTTCTTGCTGGTTTGACGCTACTTTACTAAAGATAAGCTGCTGACCAAAGATAGTTTCAATTTTATGCTGAATAAAATTCAGCTCATCAAGGCTGTCGGCATAAATCGTCACATATAATCCGTAACGGAAGAATTTTTCTGACCCAATTTGCAGCTGATTACGCAGCTCTTCGGCGTCCTGCAAGGCAGCTTCCATGGCCGGGTCACGCACACGTCCCTTCTCTGCGTTGATGTTCATACTAGCTTCCAGCTGAGTCACTTTTTTACGCAAATTGTTCAGCACCACCTGAGTATCAACCGGGTAGATGAACATACTAATATCCAACACCTCGTCGATATTAATCACCGAACTCAGCCAACCAGTGTAAATTTCACGAGGATAACCATAGACATAAATAGTGCGGCCATACTTGGCGCCCAGTCGGAAATAGCTCGCTTGAATTTCCACACTACTTGGGGCGATGAAATCGCGCAAAGTTCTCACGCCGGTCAAGAAGGCTTGCTCGACTTCGGCTTGTTCGCGAGCACGCTGTTGAGCGGCGATATCGATGGCGTCTAATTTTTTCTTAGCCATTAGAAATCTCCTCCATATGGTGACTCACCATTTCCCTTGCGGATATAAGTCGTCGTCAGATCATTTGGGTTGCGTACTAATGGCTGACGTGCTGCAGTATCAGGATTGTACGAGATATAGAACAATTCTCCAAGCTGCCTGGTGTTAAGTTGTAAACTCTTCACACCCATGGCAAATAAACCGTTCATCACCGTATCGATGCGGTTTTTGATCTCATCTTTTGCTTTTTCATACATTGGTTGATCGATTCTAGTGATCAATGTTTCCTTTTTACCACTAAAGAAGCTATCAAACAGACCTTTTGCTTGTTGTTTCATGGCATTAACATCGCCGCCGGGGAAATATGGCACCACGATGAAAAATCGCTTATCCATAATGTTCGCTTCTTGTGACAGCACCTCGATGAAGTTCATATAGTCATCCATCAGCACATTCAGTAACATATTATCTTGAGAGCGGCGAATGCGCGACAATCGATCAAGGTATGGACCGATATCGACACGCTGTGATCGTACTAGGATCTGAACTGGAAAATAGAGCGAGTTGAGTAGGTTTTGATAGCTAAATTCGATAGCTTCTCGCTCACGAGTACTCATCAAATCAAAGTTGATAGACTGACATTCTATCACCGCACGAAAACTACCATCACTCATGATGATCATGTTTTCACGCATTTCTGAAAACAATAACGTATTTTGTGTGCTGATGGCGCTCTTTTTGTCTTTCGGAGCTGGTGGATTCTGTGGATTTGGAGCTGGCTGACCTGGCTGAGTTATACCAGGCTGCATTGGCAACGCTGGCTGACCAGGTTGTGGCTGCTGTGGCGGTAATGGTTGACTAGGCTGCCCAGAAACAACCGGCGGTGTCGTCGGGTTGGGTGGTAACTGATATGGTTGTTGATTATCTGGTTGCATTTCCCACCTAACGTAGTGAAATCACCACTTCCTCCTCAGCTGTTTCCTCTGAGCGTTTATGTATCCGATCTGCTTCTTTTTGTAGGGTCGCTATGGAAAGATCGGAATGATTATTTGCCAAATCTATTATACCAGGGTCAACAGGTTGTTGTATAGGTTGATTTTGGTCGGTTGGTGGCGTGACGGTAGATCGTTCCCCGGCCGGAGACAGGACACCTTGACGCATGTGGGGGTACGGGTTAACGGTTAGTTTTGGTGTGTCTTCTTGAGCTGCCATGAAAACTGCTGGCTGAGTCGGCTGTTGTGCCGTTGGTGTTTGAGGTTTTTGCATGCGCTGCATCAGTTGTTCTCGCCGCTGTTGGTCTGTCTCGGCGATCATATCAGCAATTTGTCGTGAAGTAGTGTTATCCCGATCTAAAATGTCTTCCTCTGCCTGGACAGCGGTATTATAAAAATCAGCCTGTAGTGAACTGGCGGTATCTAAATTACCCGTTGCTTCTGGGTTGCCGACGCCGCGGACCGACCAACCATGCGTGTCAACGATGTTTGCCAGATATGATAATCGTCGCTGGATCTCTCGTTGATCATAGTTCTTACTCAGGTTCTCTTCCTTAGTTTTTGGTGCCACCACTTCTATCAGCGTCTCTACTCCGTCTGGCTCCCAGAGCCGCACGCGCGGTTTTAAGAAAAATGATATCACTGCCGCAATATATATTTCCATCGGCTGTTCCTTACGTAGTGGCAACGCTAATACGGTGAAAAACACCCCAAATGGCAAAGGAATGATTGCTAATGGTAACAAGGCGACTCCTAGCGCCCACGCTATACCAAAAAAGCCCACCGCGATGATGAGAAACACAAATTGCTTAAAACTGAATGGCCCAAGCAGCTTGTCTTCTGCTTCCACATCCTGGGGCACTCTATACACAGCCATATGCTACTAGTATAGCAAAGATAGCTTAACTAGTTAAATCTTCGGGCTTAATCCCCAGAGAAAGAGAGATTTCTCGAATTGTACCACCGGTCTTACCAATTCGACTACTAAATCGAGGATCAGTTTGTGCCAAAACAAGGTTCTTGCGCAGTGTGTCCAGTCCAGTTTCATTGATTTGTGAGACAAAGCTTTGGTCGCTCAGGGCTTCCTTGAGCGGCTTCAAGTAAGCCAGGTCTGAACCAACAATTGCTTCGGTCGACAAACCACCGATATTAAGGTTATCAAGCATAAGCTTCCTCATGTAGTCTGGACCGTTCATGTCAACCTTATTTGCCTTAATGGCCGCGGCAGCTGCACCACCCAACCAAGCTGGCTTAGCAGAGTTGGATAGCAATGCGTCACCATATTCTTGCGCGAAGTCGTCATTAAGCGCACCGAAGTCGGTTTTTTGTAGTAAGCTTTGGATGGCCACGGCATCTTTACCACCTAACACGTGGTGAATCGCTGCGTAGCGGATATCATCAGTGACCGTCAAGCCGCGTCGACTAACACCATTAGCCAATTCCACCATATCATCATTGCTGACGTTCATGGCATTGAGAATAGTCATAGCGTTCTCAATCGATTCCTTATTAGCCTTAGTGATGGTGCTACGTGCCGTTGACCACACACGCTGTGAACCACGGTCGTTACCAAAGTACATATTTTCCACAGAACCTGCTTGGGCTCGCAAATCCTCTTGGTTAGCTAAGTCGTTTGCTAAGATGTAGTCATTAACGCGCTGAATACTGTTTTTTCGCAGCCCTTGAATTGCAATACTACGCGCTTCTCGTTGAGTTTCTTCCTGTAGTGTTTCATAGCGGCGGGCAGCTCTCTTTCTCAGGTTGGCTGGTGTCGGTGTACCTTCAACTTTCATCTCCTCATAAGCGTTTGCGGTTGTAACATCGGCTAGTGACAATTGGTCAGCGGCAGCCCGTGACTCAATGTCAGCAATCTGATTGGCGCGGGAAAGTTTGTATGCTGCATCAGCACGCTTTTGGTAGGCTTCTGAACGGGTTTTGAACTTACGTGAGCGGTAATTAGCCCAGCGCCCCATTTTACGGAGGCCACTGATTTTCTTCAATTCATCATCTGATTTACCTAATGAATTCTTGTGTGCTGCCAATTGGCTACGGTCACGAGACCAGTTTTTGGTGCGGTCAATAACGCCGCGGTTCTTGTTATTGACGATACCAGCCACTCGACCCAGTACACCGCCACTCAACTTGAACACCAGAGGTGCGATAGCTAGGGCTGAAACTTGCACTGCCAGCCCTAAAATTACCATAATCCATGAGTTGGCGTTTTGTAAAATGATCATTCCTGCCAGCTGTGCTCCGCCAAAGACCACTGAAAATGCCGGGAAAAATATCACCAAGGTGAACATTAAGTTTCGCCATTTTTCAAAGAATTTCTCGGTGCCTGGTAACAGATAGCACACGAAAGCTAGTGGTGATATGACGGTCAGGATGATTAATAATGCTTGTCGTGCTGCCAAGATGATAAAGACGACCGTTAGAGTTAGTAAAATACTAGCGATGATAGGCAGTAGCCAGTAAGCAGCTGAAGCTAATGATCCACCGGTTACCGCTAGTGCGCCATACACCCCCGCTGTCGCTGCACCACCAGACAGGACCATGGCTACCAAGTCGCTCCAAGTTGGTAGTGGAGCACCATTGAACGCGCCGTTTGCTGACACTTGAGAACGGATTTCGTTGAACATATCTTGTAAGGCAACACCGAAGATGTTTGATAAATCAATCATTAAGGCACAAATGATGAAAGACAGGTTGACTAAGATTGCGGCAATAACCACTCGTGGAACTAGTTTTTTAATGCCATAATTACTGATGCCAACTGAGGTGAGTTGTGAATAAATAACGATCAAAAAAGCGACAATAAACGCTGCATTGGCAATATTTCGCATGATGTCCCAAGCCACCTTTACCCCAGAGCTATTGTTGGAGCTGTCTATCGCCGGTGTGGTCATCAGGTCGGAAATCCATGTATAAACTTCGTCAATTCCTGAGGCGATTCCGTTAGAGATTGGGCAAATAAACCAACCGGTTCCCCCTCTCACATCACACTCTGCCTCGCTGGGGTTGCTGTCCTGTTTAACTTCAATGTCCTCTGGCTCGCCTGTCGGTGTTGGTGTGCTGCCGTTCAGGGTGTATTTGACGTATTTAGCAGTAGTAGCGGTTCGTGGATTGCTATTTCCAGCGAAAAAGACCACGGTTGATTGATTGCCTTCAACCGCCTCATAGACCCAGTCCTTACTGTCGCGACCAAGCAGTTTTTTACGAGCCGTGTCGTTAACTGGTTTGAGGGTTTTGCCATCAACGACTAGTGAGTCGCTTTTCCACTGAGCTTCAGCGGCATAAACCGAAGTAGAGTTGATGAGTATACCACTAAAAAACCCGACAAAAATACCAATAGTCAGTATGGCAAACCACTGCGACCGACGTATTTGCGGACGCACTCGCATTTTCAACCACTCCATTACTGTAAATGGTAGCATTTTTTCGCGCAAAAGTCAACTATATGAATCTATCGGCCAAACGCAGTAGGCGGTCGGTTGCGTCGGTGCTGTGACCGTCCAGTGCCACTGGTGCCACCCTGGTCAATATAGCTCGGTGGGATACTGGTAGCATCCGTCGGATTAGAAGATCTATCCACTTGTACGGTAACGTTAACCTGTGGAGCCGGAGCTTGTGTTTGACCACCTGAAGACAGTGAATCTGGTTTTGGAGCTTCTGGTCCCCGCGCCTGCTCTTTGATGGGGTAGTAACGATCAGGAGTCATGCTTGGTGCCTGAGAAGGTGTTGGCTGCGCCACACCCTGCGGAGCTTGATTTTGCTGCAATGGTGGTACAGATGGTGTTGCTGGCTGCGAACTAGCCATATTGGACTTTATTGTGTCAATTGCTGCCTTAAGATTGGTCTGACCTTTTTCTCCTTTTTGACCCAGGGCTTCAAATACTGGTGCGGTCTTACCATTGGCTTGACCCATGTATCGTGAACTATCGGACACTTCAGCAGCCCTACTGTTTGCCAAGCCTCCCTTGTCGTAAGCATTAACAAGTGCCTCTGCACTCTGCGTAGATAAATTATCTACAGAAAGGTTTTCAAATGCTTTACTTGTCATTTGGGCTAACTCTTCTCGACTGACGCCATAAGCCTGCTGTCCTTTGCCTATTGCATCAAAACCAGCCACTCCGGCAGCAGCCACTCCGGCATCGTACTTCTTCACGCTAGTAAGGGCATCCCCCATCTCGATACTGGTAATTTTACCACCTTCTTCCAGATATTTACGCAACTGTCCTGTTCCCCAAGCGCCTTGTTGAGACAGTTTTTCTGCTGCTGCTGCTTGAACGTATTTGTCATCTGACCGTAGAGCCTCAACTGCATTACTGTTGTATTCGAACCGCAATTTTTTAGCTGCAGCCTCTTGGGATAATTTATGGATGTATTCCTGACCACCAGTAGTAGCTGCTGCAAACCCAAGGCGCTTGTCCAGTTCACCTCCAGAAGCCTCAGCCAACCCTGCTCGGTAACGCTGTTGCTCGCTCTGTTCTGCCAGCGATGCTCGAGTTTCTCGGTCAAGTGAGCGTTGACGTAATTTTCTTAGACCTCCTTGCAAGCGTCCCCTTACTGGATTCTTACTAAAATCTCTAGCCATAAATTCACTGCGCTTCATGCTTGCTCTACGTTTGGCGAATTTATTTCCTGCATTAAGTGCCGGTGCCGACGCTTTGTTTAACAGTCCACTGGCTCGCCCCATCAGGCTGCCGATGATAGCATTGGACTTCAGTGCCATACCGAGGATGACGAAAGTACCAGCAAACATCAGAAATAGCGCCATCAGCCGTTGCATTGTGTCACTGTCAGGATTATCCAGGATAGTGAAAGACAATAGCTTAAGCCCGCCATAGTATATTGCTGCTAGAGGGTATAGGAAGACCATACCAGTGAAGACTTTTTTCCATTTGTCAAAGACGCCTTGGGTATTTGGTAAAATCCAGGCCGCAAAAGCCAGCGGAGCCAAGATGGCGAGGACTGGTATCAGTGCTGATCGAAATACTAATGCGATAAGCCCCCCGACCACTCCGATAACACCCGGAACGATCGCCATGAGCACGAACATAAACATAGTTCCAATTCCAAAAACAGATGCAGCAACAACCCCGCCGGCTAGCGTCGCAGCTGTGGTCGTCGTCGCTCCTAAAATCAGGGTTAAGAGGTTGCCCCAGCCGACATTTTTAACATCTACAGTACTAATTGGTTCAGTGATAATTGCCAAAAGCGTACTGCCGAGAATGTTTGCAATATCAACGATGACCTGGATGACAAAGTAGGATATGTTTACCGCAACCGCAGCAATGATGAAACGAGGCAACATTTTTTTGATGCCGTAATTGGATATACCGACATTTGACACCTGTGAGATGATGATTAGTATAAATACCAGCGCCAACAGGACATTAGCAAGGTCTCGCATGACTTTCCATGATTTGTATGGACCATCATTTGAAGCCTGCAAGGGGCTTGTAACTAAATATTCTTCTAACATTCCCCAGACTGAGTCGGCAAAGTCAGCCAGTTTGTCAATGACTGGGCAGATAAACCACCCGATACCCGTTAACTCACTAGTACATGTTTTTTCCTCTTTTTGCTCCCCGGCATCTTCTGTAGACTGTGCTGAGGAGTCGGCACTTTTTTCTGGAGAGTCTCCTATGGCAAGATCTTTATGCTCGTCTTTATGCTCAGACGCATATTTTGCAAATTTGTCAAAAGCAGCTTTGTTGGTCTGTAGCCAAGACCCTATATCTTTACATGCTACCTTTGTCATTTTACCAGTACTATCACCAGGTTGAATCACCCAGAAGGTTTTGTTTCCTCCGGAAGTTTTATATATAATATCGCCATTTTTACCGTCTTTGCTAGTGAAAGGAATCTTGTAGTAATAATAACCAGAACTGTCCGGGTTAGCCCCGGGAACTTCTTTCAGAGACCCTTCTCTTTTTGCATCACAGCCACCGGTAAATATTGTTGAGTGCATATACCAATGCTCCGCACTACCAGATGTTATCGATGGCAAGCTACCAGTTGCATTTTTAATACCGTTATCTAATGCATCCCTAATAGTTTTTCCGCCCTTGCTTGGGACGCATGCATATGGTACTGAGTCGGCTGCCCAGCTATCTGGACCAACCCTGTAATTTTTAATATATTTCCCAGTTATGCCATCTAGATTGTTTACGGCTGCTGAAAAACGTCCCCAGCTTTCATGAGGATAGCTAGTGCAGCTATCTGCTATATCGTCCTTATCACCACTATACCTGACTCCACGGAATAACCACCCAGCCTGATTTTTAGAACTCTGAGTAAAGAATTTACCTCCCATGTGTCGGTAGAAATCAGCATATTTAGAAGATCCTTCCCATATGTCAATGCCAGCTTTCATAAGCCCAGCGCAACTGCGGTCTGATGCTGCAGTTGTGGTGATCGGATCAACACCTTTAAAGTTTTGTATGCCGTTAGCTGCCTTCTTTCCTACAAAGGTATTTTGGTTTTCTGCATTATCGCCATTTGAAGGGGGCCAGTTGGCGTCAGTGGATGAAGTATCTCTATATCTTGCCCCTGAAAGATCATTAATGCATGACCAATCAGCTCCTGTAGCGCCATCACGACCACCTGTTCCTGTGTCTTCACCTCGATGTGTTAGGTTGGCATAGATTAACGCCGATTCAACTTTTTGCCGTAATTTCAAATTTTTCGCAGCCTCTGCCTGCGGAGCAAGTAACACCGCTGATATAAGTGCCACTACTAGCGCGGAGAGTACTATCAACCCTCGCTTTTTACCCATGTTTTGATGCCCTTTCAGAAAAAACATATACACTACAAATTGTAGTGTATATGTCTCAAAAGCGCAAATGCTTATTAGTCTTGGTGTAGTTTTGTATAGGTGTCTGATCGTGGTGCGTAAAAGGTAAGGTCAGATAGCACCACTGTTCCAGGGTTGGTCTCAGATTTAGTAAAGGAAACTTTTTCAAATTTGACACCATTGACAGCTTCACCCAAAATCTGGTCCAAATAGCCCTTGCTGACACCATTGTCCTCTTCAAGGAATGAACTTAACTCATTATAGTTGGTGTCTGGGCGGAAGGTGACATTTTTCATAAAAAGGCTGGAGCCTGCGTAACTTTGCTTTTCAGCTGTAAACCCCTCGACCTTAATATTTTTCAAAACCCTATCTGGATTTGCTGGCGAAACAACAGAATATGCACTCCCTTTTCCTTCAGACTCTCTTTGGAGAGAAAGTTGTGCATTTACGACATCTGTTAACCATCTACGAAGATCGGTAGAATTTAGTGGTTCTGGATTCCCGTCTGGATATACACCTGGTTTTTTGAGTATCGTGTCAACACAATACTCTTCCAAAAAGAAATCAACCAACTCTTCAGCCATTATGAGACGAGGCTTATTTGTGGTAGCCCGGCCAAACTCATTAGCCTTCCATACTTTCTCAACTTCAGATACGGGAACAATTCCTTTATCTTTCTCGTCTTCTCCATACGTAAACACATTAGTTACCGTCTCAAAAACAGCACTAAAGGCTTTTGACATTTCTGTAGGGTCTGAAAAGATGCGTTCTGGTATACATAAGGATGCTTTAAACTTGTCCTTGTCTGGTATATTGCTTTCAAAATATTTTTGGAACAATTCAACTTCTGAGTTGAATTCACTAGATTCTAAACTCTGAAAACTCACCTCAGGAGTTGGAGATACTTCCGGCGAAGGACTGTCCTCTACTCTTTCACCTAGTTGTCCTGATGTTGGTTTCGGTGTAGGATTTTCCTTGTTACCACAGGCTGCTACAGCCATTGTTCCAGCGCCGACCGTAAAAAGCTCCATGAACCTTCGGCGGTTTAATGTATTTTTTGAATCGCTTGGGTTACGCTCGTTCATAACGCTTGGGATTCTTTCTCTGGTCTACTACCAGGTTAGTTACATGTATTATATCTACAATCGATATGCCGTGATTATAACACAAAGTATACTAAAATACAAGTATGAAAACCAGCAAAATAAAAACACCCTGTCAACTGGGTGTCTGTGGCGCGCCCGACCGGATTCGAACCGGCGATCTCCTCCGTGACAGGGAGGCGTGATGGACCAACTTCACTACGAGCGCATGTCAACTAGCTCATAATACCAAAGACTTCCCTAATATTCAAGAGCCATCAGGTGAAATGTTGTTTGCATTTTGAGCGACAATATCTTACAATTAGTCACATATCAACCTAATATTGGTAGAACAATCATGGTAAACAGAAATTTCTTTACAAAAACCATCATTGCCGTAGTCTTACTGGTCGGTTTTGCTGTGTCGACTCCAGTATTTGCTGAGGAGGAGAGTGCGAAGAAATGTGCTGGCGTCGATACTTCAACCATAGAATGTGGCGGTAAGAGCGGTAAAGAGGCTATATTTGACATCGTTAAACAGGCGGTAAAAATTTTGACCATGGGTGTAGGTGTCACAGCTGTTGGTGCGGTAGTCTATGGTGGAATATTGTTTTCATCATCTGGAGATAAGCCAGAAAACATCAAAAAAGCTCGCGAGATTTGGATTAATGTCGTGATAGGCTTGCTACTCTATGCATTTTTCGTTACACTCACCCAATTCTTAATCCCAGGAGGAGTATTCTCATGATCAAAAGAGCAATTATAGCAGTTACTTTGGTGTTTATGGGTAGCTTTGGTATGGCATTTGTCAGCACACAACCTGCCTTAGCTGGTGCTTGTGATGAACGTGGTCGTATTATGACACTAAAACCGTGGTACTATAACTTGATGTCAGGTGATTCATGTGAACTACAGAGCCCGAGCGCTGTTGGCGGTTTTGGCCCATACATCTGGCGAATTGCCCTGAATCTCATTGAAGACTTGTTCCAAATCACGGGTTATATTGCAGCAGGATACATCATATACGGTGGTTTTCTGTTCATCACCAGCTCAGGATCGCCAGATCGGGCGGCTCGTGGACGAAAAACAGTCTTTAATGCCATCATCGGACTGGTTATAGCCGTTGCTTCAGTGGGTATAGTAAACTGGGTATCAGGAGCATTGTTATAAGTATGGAAAAGTTTATCGTTCAAATTGTTAGCCAATTAGGTTCCCCGAGTGACGTAGGGATTCCTGATCGTAAAAATGATAGTGTAGCGCTGCGTGATATAGCCAACCTTGTGTTTGCAGTTTCAGCAGTGGTGGCCATCATTTCCATCATCATCTATGGCATTATGTACAGTGTATCCGCTGGTGATCCAGGCAAAGTCTCCAAGGCTAAAAACGGTATCATCTATTCGGTGGTTGGTCTGCTGGTGGTATGGTGTGCTTTTGTTATTACAAACTATGTCGCAGGGAGGTTTAACTAATGAAAAAAATCGTAACTATTACCACTGCTCTGGCCTTTGTCATGGTCGGTGGATTTTTACTGTCACAAGCTGCTTTGGCGGTTGGAATTTATGATGCTTGTAGTACTGATCCAAACAACATTGTTTGCGCCAATAGCAGCGAGTCGGTCGATCCTGTCATCAAAACAGTCATCAGATATCTGCTGATTATCTCTGGTATCGTATCCGTCGTGATGGTTATTATTGGTGGGTTGAAATACAGCACATCCAACGGTGACAGCGCCAAACTGAGCTCTGCTAAAAACACCATTCTGTATGCCATCATCGGCGTGATCATCTCTGCCCTTGCTTACGGTATTGTTGATTATGTATTTCGCAGCATCGTCCAATAGAGGTCAACATGGTATAGACAAATAGTAAAATATGGTATAATGAAGTAAAATAACAATCAATTTCCCAAGGAAAGGAAACGAAATTCATGAAAAAAACCATTATTAAAATAGCTGGCGCGTTTGCCCTTCCTATGTTGGTCATGGGTGTAGTATTTTTGGCTTCTGGTGATAACGCATTTGCCCAGGTTCGAGAAGGTTTGAATAAGGTTCAAAACGCCAACACCGGTGCTACTGCTAACGTTGACGACATCATCTCAAAGTCAATTAACTTTGCATTGATGGCCATTGCGATTGTCTCTGTGTTTATGTTGATCCTTGGTGGTTTCAAGTACACCACATCCAATGGTGACAGCGCTAAGGTGACATCTGCTAAGAACACTATCATGTACTCCTTGATTGGTTTGTTGATTGCAATCTTTGCCTACGCTATCGTTAACTTCGTGGTCAATAAGGTTACTGGTAACTAATTCACTCAGTTACATTTCAAAAACACCAGTCATTACGGCTGGTGTTTTTAGTAGAAATTAGTGACTGGTTACAGAACTTGAATCTTCTTAGCTTTTTCTTGCTTTACTTTTTCAAAGGTGATTGTCAATACGCCGTCTTTTAGTTCTGCTTTCACACCCTCTTCCTTGACTGCAACTGGAAGAGCCAGGGTGCGCCTAAATTCGCCCCAGTAACATTCTTGAATGTGCCAGTTGTTAACTTCAGTCTCGTCACCACTAGACAAGGTACCAGAGATGGTCAAGATGCCATCAGAGATGCTGACATCCAGGTCGTTGCGGTCAACACCGGCGGTGCGCGCTTTGATGACCAATTCTCCTTCGGTCTCAAAAACGTCAACCGCCAACTGACCCATCAGGTCATCAGCGTCCTCTTCCCAGTTGTCTTCAGCGGCAGTTATGGTTGGTGCTGCTGCTGGTGCTGGAGCTGACAAATCAGCTTCATCCAAAAATGCAGCAGTCAAATCGTCATCTGTAAATAAATTATCGTCCTGTTTCCGGGCCATAGTTGTTCCTCCACTCTATTTGGCTCAATTGACAATGTTCCCTATTAGTATAACGGTTATGTGCGTTATAATCAACAGTGAAAGGTAAAAAACGTAAAAAATACAATGTTTGATAAGGTATTGTCAGTTATTGCTCCTCACTACTGTTATGGGTGTGGAAAAACTGGTCAAACTATTTGCCAAAAATGTAAAAAACACATCATACAGATGAACTATACCACATGTGTATTGTGCGATCGGCGGCCTAAATATAGTAATTATTGTGGTAGACATCACTTCCCTGTTCGACGTATTTATTGTTTGTTACGTAGGAAAGGCGCGGTATTGCGGGCAATTGACGCGCTCAAGTTTGAACGCAAACGAGCTGTTATCAACGATTTGGTGGATATCACTGATGCATTGCTGCCACAGCTGCCAGCTAATAGCGTACTAGTTCCTATTCCGACCACACCACGAAACACGCGCATTAGAGGATACGATCATATGAAGCTGATTTGTCGCCAGTTGGGGCGCGCCAGGAGAATCCCTGTTGAGCAAGTGCTTCAGCGATGCAATAACGTCACGCAGCATTTTGCTATATCAGCCAAACAGCGGAGATTGCAGGCAAAAGAGTTTTTCCGGGTGGTGGGTGATATCGATCCAGCCAAACATTACTGTCTGGTGGATGACATTTTCACCACTGGTGCTACAGTGCGGGAGGCTGCTCACTGTTTGCGGCAAGCGGGCGCTACCTCTGTAACGGTCATAGTCCTGACGCGGCAGACTTCATAAGAAACCACAGCTGATTAGACGTGGTGATATCCGCTACCTTTGGCGATTTCTTGGGCGCGATAGAGTTGCTCTGTCAGGACTAGACGTACAAGTTGATGCGGAAATACTAGCTTTGACAGCGACCAAACGATATCAGCCCGCTCGCGTAGTTCTGAAGAAACACCAAATGCCCCGCCGATGATGATGACCACTGGCTGACTGTGGGTGAACTGCTCTTCTAGGAGAGCTGACAGTTCAGGAGACGATAGATTATTACCTCTTTCGTCCAGTAAAATGACAAAATGGTCTGGTTTGATTTGCTTGAGTATCCGCTCAGACTCTTCCTGGCGCGCTCTGGAGCCTTCGAATGAAGAATTAGCCAACAATACCCATTCAACATTCCACGGAGCTCTCAGGCGCTTCTGATAGTATTCTAGGCCGTCCATGACCCAGGGATTATTTTTCTTGCCGATTGTGATAATTTTGAGCATAACTACTGCAAGTATAACCCAACCTCTGGTATAATGAAAAAGTCAATCACGGAGAGGTGCAGGAGTGGTTGAACTGGCCGCTCTCGAAAAGCGGTAAGCCGGCAAGGCTTCGAGGGTTCGAATCCCTCTCTCTCCGCCATGAAATGTTTAGTCAGCCCTCACCTCTGTGAGGGTTTTGTTTTACCAGAGATGAATAGTATGATATAATAATGTTGAAATATGGTAAAAAGGAGATGATAATATGGGTTTTAACTATGGTTTAGACTATGAAAAGTTACCTCACTATATTGAAGTTGCAAAGGAGGTTATTAGGGGCTTAGGAGGGGCGGCGGTTAATACCGTTCAATTTCTTGATGTAATGGCAAAAGAATACGGTATTTCTGCGCCAGATGCACTTCTTGCTGCTGATACTGCAGACTCCATTGAGGTAGATCATTTTGAGAACACAGTTAGGTTGTCTGAACCGTCTTTTAAAGAGGAGCCGACAGAAGAATAATCCACGGGAGTGGTTCAGAATAAAAATAGCTCTTCCATGACGAAGAGCTATTTTGATAATGCTAATTGGTACACCCGGCACGATTCGAACGTACGACCTTTGGCTCCGCAAGCCAACGCTCTATCCAGCTGAGCTACGGGTGCATACAGCCTTTCGGCAAAACCGATTGGCCATAACAAAAATATAAGGTACCTTCTCTGCTCACATCATGAACATCGAACTTTTACATTCTAACACATATCAAAAGCTAAGAGCAAGCTAAAGCTTGATGATTCGGATGAGTTTTTCCAAAGCGTCTGGTTTTATCTCTTGCATGGGGAGACGTGTACCTAACATATCGACAATGGTTTCCCCTTCCGCCTCTGAAAAGTAGATAGTTAGCCCCGGTGAGAAACGTTTAACGGGAAGTAGTAATACTGAGAATTGACCTTGATATTCGATAACACCAAAAGCCTTGAATTCACTAAAATCGTATAACTTGTCCGCCACATAAACACCTTTGGGGCTAATGGCATAGTTGATCATGCGAGGAGTCTTGGTAGACAGAGATAGTAACGCTACCGCCATGATGGGTATTAACACCGTGAATGTCCAGCTTTTTATCCAAAAAACAGACAGTGCCATGAGTGCCATGATGACCACGGCAAATGATAGATACCAGCCTAGACCACGTGCTGGACCTCTGGTCTCTGGGGCGTGCCAAGAAAATGGTTCAGACAGGTCATGAGTTGTTGTTTTGGTTGGTTCTGCTTCCATGGTTTTAGTATACCATGAGCATAATGTGTAGACTAGACGTCAGTAGAGCCACCGCTGACGGCGAAGTTGATGACAAACTTGATGATGGCATAGGCGAAAAGAGCAATCAATAGACCAATCACAGCATACAAGATGGTGTTTTTGGCGGCAGTAACTGATTCCTTCCGTCCACCAGATATGACGTAACGAAAACCACCAAAGATAAGCATCACCACGCTGACCACAGCGATACCGATCAGCATGAAGTTGATAACCCGACGCACCAGAGAGCTGTCACCATTCCACAGGTTGGTTGGCACACCGTTGCCACGAGCTGCCTCTACACCTTCTGCAAAACCACCCTCACCAAGTGCCAGAGCTGGTAGACCAGTGATGGTCAATGCTAACATGGTTGTTATGATGATGCTTGCGCCAACAGTTAGAAACTTCTTCATAATAGTTATATTATCCTTGTTTGGTATTAAAAAGTCAACGCTATGGTATTTTGTACAGGTGTGGTACAATGTAACCAGGTTTCATGGTGTACATTTTGGAGGAGTACCCAAGTGGCTGAAGGGGACGGTTTGCTAAATCGTTAGTACGGAGAGATCTGTAGCGGGAGTTCGAATCTCCCCTCCTCCGCCAGGAACTGATATGAAATTCTCAACTTACGGGTTGGGAATTTTTATTTGTGAACAGGAGTGTGGTATAATGTGAACAGATTTCTGGAAGGGTGACCGAGTGGTTGAAGGTACCGGTCTTGAAAACCGGCGTGCGGTAAAACGTACCGAGGGTTCGAATCCCTCCCCTTCCGCCAGAATGATACGTAAACACCTCAAGTGGGTGTTTTTTATTTGCCATTGACGTGAAATATACTTGACATAAAATAAAACTTATGCTAATATG
Source organism: uncultured Candidatus Saccharibacteria bacterium (assembly GCA_963532835.1). Classification (GTDB taxonomy): domain Bacteria; phylum Patescibacteriota; class Saccharimonadia; order Saccharimonadales; family Saccharimonadaceae; genus Nanosynbacter. The sequence continues at coordinate 20,442 of CAUSLL010000002.1, read as the reverse complement.
ATAATCAGTTTAACAGCGCTTGGTGCGCGTTAATAAAACATAAACAGAGAGATAAATGAATATATTACAACAGATTATTACACAATTTACCATATTTGTGAGCCTGACTACTGCTTGTGGTGTACTGATGCACGACACCCACGTGGATAAGGCGGTGGTATCAGTATTTAGTACAGTTGATTTTCAGGGATCAACGGGTGACGATGGTATGAAAACGACGAGGATTGGCTCATCAGCGCATACACACCCGGAACATACATCACTGAGTAGTATCATTCATGATGGATCAGCAAACCCACGTTCGACACCGCGTAATGATGACCGAAAATATATGAAAGTTAAGCGTGCCCAGGGCAATGGCGGTCCTGAGTTTGATGGGCAACGCTTGTGTATCGGTAAGATTTGTTTTTAGTTAAATTTGATAACTTCCAACTCGGTAACTAGCCGCTTAATGAGCGCCTGTTGCTCTGTGATGTGTTGGCGAGTCTCTTCCACTAAGTGGGCTGGTGCTTTTTCAGCGTAGGACGGATTGTTGATACGCGCTTCAAGCCCCTCGAGGCGTTTTCGGGCTTCTGCGAGGCGCATTTCCAGCTCAGTTTGGTGCTGGTAAAGTGTTTCATCATCGATATCCAGCCATACCTCCCTGTTCGCTGCGGCTAGCCTGAGACCACGTGGTTGGTCGGTGTGTTCAATTGAGGCAAGGCGCATGAGATGTTTGATGGTGTCGGCATTTTCTTTGACTAAACTGTCGTTGCCGTATAGTAAGCGATATTTTTTATTGCCTGGTAGCTCTGTAATCACCCAGCGACCTTCGGAGACTAATTCTTTGATTCGTTCAAATTGTTCAGCTTCAATCTCGTCATATTTCTCTGGCGTTGGCCAAGAGTCACGCATCAGAATACCATCGGTGTAGTTGAGCGTCTGCCAAATTGTCTCAGTGACGAATGGTGCGAATGGATGAGTAATCCTCAGGCTGGTTGCCAGCACCCACGACAATAATGGGCGGTTGATGGCGGTTTTTGATGATTCGATATACCAATCGGCGACGTCGTCCCAGATGGCGTGGTAGACCGTTTCGGCGGCCTCAGAAAAGCGGTATTGTTCCAAGCGAACGGCGATGTTGTTGGCGGCGTCATTCAGCTGGCGGATAATCCAGTGGTCAGCTGGGGTTTGTGGCTGTAGTGGTACGATGACGTGGTTGTCGCCAATTTGCGATTCAACAAAGCGAGCAATGTTCCATAGCTTGTTGCAGAAGTTGCGAGCAGCGATGACCGCACCTCTATTGAAGGCTTGATGTTGGGCTGGTGCGCGGCCGGCGATGATACCCATGCGGGTGGCGTCTGAACCAAATTCTGAGACTAGTTCCATTGGGTTGATGACATTGCCCTTGGATTTGGACATTTTTTGATTATGCTCGTCGTTGACCATACCGTGCAGATAAACGTCCTTGAATGGTAGTTTGCCGGTGCGGTACAGGCTGAGCATAATCATGCGTGACACCCATGCTCGCATGATATCCATACCGGTCTCCATCAAGCTGGTTGGGAAGTATTTGGCTAGTTCTCCGCCATTGAGGTAATCGGTGACGATGTATGGCCACTGCCCAGATGAGAACCAGGTGTCAAAGGTATCTTCTTCTCTGATATATGTTGTTCCATTTACAACAATACGCTTTTCGGTTACCCGGGTGTCGAAGATCCAGTCGTTTGAGTCGGTCTCATTGACAAACGCTGGGATTGGGATGCCCCATGGGATTTGTCGAGAGATATTCCAATCCTTGAGTTGCTCCAGGTAGGCGATGAGCTCTTTGCGCTTTGAGGCTGGATGGAAGGTAATCTCCCCCTTCTCTAGCGCCTCGATGGCTGGCTTGGCTAGTGGTTGCATCTTGATGAACCACTGCTCTTTCACCATTGGTTCGATGACGGTGCCGCACTTGTAACAATGACCGACAGCGTGTTCAATACTAGATTCACCGCGGCGTAGCTCCATGGCTTCTAGGGCTGCTAGGATGCGGCGTCTTGCTTCTTGCGGATCTAGACCTAAGAATTGTGGCGGCACATTGATCAATTTGCCATCATGGCTGATGATGCTTTTGACTGGTAGACCATGGCGTTCTGCCATCTCAAAGTCGTTTGGATCATGCGCTGGAGTTATTTTGACGGCTCCGGTACCGTAACTCATGTCAACGTATTCGTCGGCGATGATGGGGATTTCTCGGTCGATGATTGGCAGGAGAATGCGGGTGCCGATGAGCTTTTTGTAGCGCTCGTCATCAGGGTGAACAGCTACCGCTACGTCACCAAGCATGGTCTCAGGACGGGTGGTGGCAACTACGATTTCACCAATTTTGTCCAGGGTTGGGTAAGCTATTTTCCATAACGTCCCCTTCTCTGTTTTGTGCTCGACCTCGATATCGGCGAAGCTAGTTTGGTGAACAGTACAGTAGTTAACGATTCGTTCGCCACGGTAAATCAGATCATCTTCCCACATCTGTTTGAAGGTGTCGTACACCGTCTGTATCACCTTGTCGTCTAGAGTGAATGTAAGGTGCTTCCAGGAGGCGCTGGTGCCCAAGGCGCGTAGCTGTAATTCCATATTGCCACGCTTTTCTTGGACAAAGTTCCATACTTGGCTGTACAATTGTTCTCGCGAAAAATCAAAGCGACTTTTACCCTGCTTTGCCAGCTCTTTTTCGTAGACTACCCATGTTTCAAAGCCAGCATGGTCGGCACCGGGGATAAACACTGCATCATCGCCCTTGAGCCTATGATAGCGGATCAAGATATCCTTCAGGTTCATATCAAGCGCGTGTCCGATGTGTAGGTTGCCGTTGGCGTTTGGTGGCGGCATGACGATACTGTACGGCTTACCTTCACCTGTGGGCGCAAAAGAATTGCTCGTCTCCCACAGGGCATAAATATCTGGTTCGTAGTCATTTGGAATGTATTGTTTGGCTAATTGCATATGATCTGATTCCTATATATTTCACGGGAAAAATGACACACATAAACCACTGACTACTTTTCACACGAAAAAGTACCCTCGAGCGAGCTTATGTGTGTATTCTCCCATGTTTATTTCTGGTTATAGTATACCATAGAACTGGGATTTTAGCGTTATGGCTTACGCTGCGTCCAGCATAGATAGACTTGGCTGGACTTCCATATTGTATGGGTCGGTGGGCTGGTCGATGTGGGCGCGGAAATACCCGAGTGCGGCGATCATGGCGGCATTGTCGGTGCAGAGCTGAATGGGTGCGTATTCAATGTCGATAGGCAGGGCTAGGCTTAGTTGGCGGCGCAGTTCTTGATTGGCGGCGACACCACCAGCGATGACGACGGAAGCAGGCTGAAAATTGTCATAAGCTTTCTTAGTCTTATCGACCAGGGTTTTGATGGCGGTGTACTGGAAGCTGGCAGCCATGTTGTGCTGTAATTCGTTAGTCACCAGGGCGGGGAGCTCGTGTGACGGGAAGGTAAAATCTTTACCGACTTCGTGCTGTACGGCTCTCAGAACGGCTGTTTTGAGGCCAGAAAAGGAGAAATCATACTCACCAGCAAGTTTGGCGATGGGTAGATGAAAGGCCTGCGGATCACCGAGCTCAGCTGCTTTGGCGATGGCAGGGCCACCAGGGTAGGGTAGACCGATAATTTTAGCGACTTTGTCGAACGCCTCACCAACGGCGTCATCTTGGGTTTGGCCGATGAGCTGGTAGTCGCCATGGTTACGGAACAGGACGAGCTGTGAATGTCCACCAGAGACGATAAGGGCAAGGAGAGGGAAGGTAGGTTGGTTTTTTGGCAGTGTTAAAGATAAGCTATCAGACTGCTGGTTGATGAAATTAGCATACACATGAGCTTCTACATGATGTATTTTATACAACGGTTTGTGATGAATAATGGCGAGGGTGCGGGCAGCGAGGGTACCAACAAGGAGCGAACCGATGAGGCCAGGAGCGTAAGTGACGGCGATGGCGTCGATATCATCCCAAGTACAGTTGGCCTCAGATAACGCCTTTTTGACAACCGGGTTGATAACCTCCAGATGTGAACGGGCGGCAATTTCTGGAATGACGCCACCATATTCGGCATGGATATCGATTTGTGAGTTAACAACATTTGATAATAGTAGATGACCATCTTCGACGACAGCGGCAGCTGTTTCATCACAGCTTGATTCAATTCCCAAAATCCTCATAACTATGGCATAGTATAACACATATTCGCCTCTGTTGTCTGGAAGTGTGAATCGGCACGCAAAAGTGGTATCATGGATATATGAAACAGATTCTTGTCAAAGCAGCCAGAAGTATTTTGCCCGCTAGTGCTTTGCATGGCGTGGAAAACGGATATCGCCGAGTTAGAGTACGACTATTGAGCGCGCGGTATGGTAACCCGTCAAAAAACTTGCGAGTTATCGCAGTAACTGGTACCAACGGGAAGACAACGACCGCCTGCTATATCAATGAGATCTTGAAGGAGGCCAAATTTAAGACAGCGATGTTCACGACGGCATTGATCGAGGTGGCAGGGAAGGCTCAAGTGAATGACTTGAATGCAACAGTGGCTTCGACTGGTAGGATGCAGCAGTTCTTTCGTGATGCAAAAAAGGCTGATGTGGACTATGTCGTGTTGGAAATCACGTCGCATGCGCTTGACCAGCACAAGCTTGACGGAGTGCCGATTGAGGCGGCAGTGATGACCAATTTGACACAGGATCATTTAGACTATCACAAGACCATGGAGAATTATGCAGCGGCTAAAGGTAAGCTGTTTGCACTGGAACCGCGATATATCATTTTGAACCGCGATGATGAATGGTATGACTATTTTGATCAATTCGTTGCTGGTGAACAAAAAATGACCTATGGTAAGCATCCGGAAGCAGAGGCGCAGATTCAGCGAGTCAAGCTGTATCGCAAGGGTACTGAAGCCGATGTGGTTTTGGATCATCAGACTCATTTGGAGCTGGCGACGGCGCTGCCAGGTGAATTTAATGTGCATAATATGACAGCAGCAGTGACGTTGGCGTATCTGCTGGGTGTGAAATTACAAGATATCCAAGAAGGCGTGGCTAACGTCGAGGCGGTTCCTGGCAGGTTTGAGCGAGCAGTCGAGGGTGTTGGTTATGACGTAATTGTTGATTATGCACACACCCCTGATGCATTGGATAAATTATTGACGGCGGCTCGTAAGATCGCAAAAGGTCGAGTGATTTTGGTGTTTGGGGCTTGTGGGGATCGCGACAAGAGCAAGCGGCCAATTATGGGCGAAATTGCTGCCAAAAACACCGACAGGATATTCCTGACCGACGAGGAGAGCTATAATGAAGATCCTGATCAGATTAGGCGAATGATCTATGAAGGAATTGAACGGGCGCATGGTGACGCCAAGACGACGGAAATTCCTGACCGGCGACAGGCGATTGAGCGGGCGCTTGGCTCTGCGCAAAAGGGTGATATGGTGCTGATCACTGGAATGGGACATGAGAAATATCGAATCGTGAATGGACAACGGCTGCCGTGGAATGATAGCCAGGTGGTACGTGAAATTTTGGGACAGGAATAGGTGAGCGGTTGATTCCTTGTTGTTTGCAAGGGGATTTGATACAATCTTGACATAAGCATAATAAAGGGGTACTTGTGTGGAAATTTGGTGTTAGTATTATTGGGGTAATATTAGCAGCCTGTATTGCGTTACCGGCAACAGTTAGAGCGGCCTCCGAGTATGATGATCTGATTGAGAAAATAACGACAAAAACCCTAATTAACCATATAGATAATTACTATGACAAGACGTGTGGTTCACCGACTGATGATTATGCAAAGAGATGGCTGCATCAGTTTAAGCGTCAGAAATATAACGATCATAAAAATCATCCGGCAGCTGTTGCGAGTCTCATGAAGGCGATTACTTCCGAAAAAGGAGCTTATGCGGTTATGTACGAGCAGTATAATGCGCATAATAAATCATCGAATCCATACTTTCTAACGGTGCTATGGACTGAAGATGGTCGAGATAATTTAACGATGAAATTTCGTCGTAACGGCGGTAATCGAGAGGTATACTTAAATAGGAAACCTAATACATATAACAGAGTCCATACAGCGGTTGTGGCAAGCCCCATGCTGATACAAGGGCGTAACTCATACTGTGAACCAGAATTTTTGGGGGGCTTTTCTTATGACTATAATTCATGGCCACAAGCAACGGAAAACACTTACAGAAAACTATTTACCTCCACATTTAATGTAGAATATCCTGAGGGGTATCAGGGGGCTCGGTTGCCAGACAGAAAAGAGGCGTTAAGTTGGAGTCCTACATCCTCTCCATATGATGATCTGATAGAGAGTCTTACTGAAGAAAAGTTGGTGAATTATGTGCGAAATTATTATGGTAAATCTTGTGGTTCACCATATATAGACTATAAAGACAGGTGGTTTAATTTGTTTAAATATCCCAAACACAACAATAAACGACCATATCACCCCATTATGGTAGATAGTCTAGAAAAAGCTATGGCTCACGGGGATTACGCCATAACATACATCCAGCGAAACACCTATGACAATAAAACGAAGCCATATATGTTAGCGATTTTTTGGTCAGAGAAGAAAGGGGACTTCTATCTAGATTTTATGAACGAAGCTCCTCAGAGACAGTTGGCCGCGGTGCGCACAAAAGGAACAAATGGAACGCTTCACGCAGCGCTTATTGGAAGCCCCATGTTAATACAAGGGCGTAATAGTATTTGTGAACCAGAGTTTTTATGGGGTAATTATTATTGGAATTATGAAAGGGGAGCTACACCACCTTTTCAGTTAGTAGAACCGGTCTATACAAGGTATATTGACCCAATGAAAATATACAAATCTACCTTTAATGTCAAATATCCTGAAGGTTATCGTGGCAAGAAAGTTCCTGGCAGTCTGACAAGGTTTGATTATTTAGCGTTGGGGGATTCTTTCTCTAGTGGTGAGGGTGATACTGATAAAAATCCAGTAACTGGTCAGAAATATTATATCCAGAGAACAGACACTAAGGAAGATAAGATGAAAGGTATACCGAAGGAAAAGTGTCATGTCAGTACGCGCTCGTATCCGTATAAGCTGGCGAATTGGATGGGACTAGGTAGCGGCCCGTCGGCGGCGTGGGCATCGGTTGCGTGTAGCGGCGCGACGGTGTACGACATGAACTGGGACAATTCGGGTGGCTATGAGGGGCAGGATAGCCCGCTTGGGCGTCTACATGGTTATGCCGACAAGGGGGTATTACAGAAGATAGCCCTTAACGAAACAATCCCGGGGCGCGTCAAGCAAATCGAATTTGTGAAGAAATATCAGCCGAAAGTAATCACGCTGACGGCAGGCGGAAATGATGTGGATTTTGCAGGAAAACTGGCGACTTGTGTCGGTTTTTCCTCTCCGGGTGACTGTACTTGGGCAAAAACTGAGTGGCGTGGAAAATTGAGGAATGAGCTAAGGGAGCAGTTTAGTAAATTAAAGTCACTATACGATGAATTGAAGATAGCTTCAAACGGTAAAGCGAAAATATATGTACTAGGTTACCCTCAATTTGTTAATGGTGCGCCAGATGCTAAATGTTCAAATACATTTAATTTAAATCCCCGTGAAAGAGAGATGATAACTAATTCGGTTACTTACTATAATAGTGTTATACGCCAGGCGGCAAAAGCGACAGGTGTTAAATATGTAGATATTGAGAGCGCTTTTGGTAACCATTGGCTTTGTGGAGATAAGGATAATCACGCAACAGCGATAACTGGTGTTGGTAGCTGGAGAGGTAATGAGCTGCAGGAAAGTTTTCACCCAAACGCCAAAGGTCATGCTGATATAGCTCGCGCTTTTAAGAAAGAATTAGGCGGTGCCAATCCTGCGGACTATCAAATTTGTAAAAATGGTGCAATAACTTGCCCTGATAATTCTGCAACGAAAGATAAAATTCCAGAGCTGCCATATTTTAAGGTGTCTAACGAACAAGAAGATATTAAATTTACGTATTACCAATTGACTAACGGTGTAGCTACTAAAATGAAGGAAACAACTATCCCAATAAAGACGTCACGAAGACCATTTAAGCCGTACAAAACTGTTTACGTAAAGATTTATTCCGATCCAAAAAACTTGGGCGAGATTGAGACTGATGAGAATGGTGAAATTAATGGATCCGTAGCATTGCCCGAGGACTTGTCTGCTGGATATCACACACTGGTAGTGTCTGGCGAAGCACCGGATGGCAAGAAACAAGAACTGTACCAAACCATTCTTGTCAAAGGTTCAAACCCGGACGATATTGACGAAAATGACACACCAGATAAACTTCAACCCTGCGGAGCTTTTGCTCAAGCTGCTAATAAAGACGAAGACCTTGACGGCATCGACGATGCCTGCGACCCTGAAATTACCGACCCGATCCTCTACATTGCTCGCAATGGCAGATCATCGCTTGGCGAGGATGAAGATCGGATCTATCTCTTTCGTAATACACGAGCAGCTAACCTGACTGGTGTTGTAAACGACTATATTGACAAGTCAAGAGATCAGAATAATACCGATGCGCTGGTTGGGTATACTTTGAACGAAGAAACGCGTGGACTAGCGTTCAATAAACTCGTCATCGCAAAGGAAGAATACAAAGGAAACAATATATCAAAAGATATGCCGCTAATCCTGGTAAAAGATATTAATGAAAAGTGCTATGCCCTGAAGCCAGAAGATTACCTATCACCAGTACTAAAACCAGGAAGCAAGGGCTTCAAATCACGTGGATTGATAAAGTTAAATAAATTACCGAAGGGGGTTGGTTGTGAAGAAGGGTAATAAATCAGATAAACTTGTAGTGCCACAGGCGATACTTGCGTTGCTTGCATTATCATTATGTATTTGTTTAGTGTATGGATTTAGTGGAATTCGTATGGTCGATTCCATATCCGATTTGATTGTACAATTTATGGCTATCGGAATTGTGGTATTAGCCATCGGATCGATCATGCTATCTGTATTAGTTAGGGGTAAAATGCGTTATGTCTGGATTATTCTTAGTGTTATAACCGTAATAATCATCGCAGTGTTGATTCATGAACTTAGTAACTTGAAGTTTACCCCCTAGTTAGAGGAGTATGTTACTGTTAAGATTATTGAACGGGTGAGTTGTGAAAAAGAATAAAAGGATAGCACAGAATATATTGTTAACGACCGTCATGACGACTATGCCGCCACTCGTAGAGCGAAGCGATATAATCCGATAGGATTACAGGAAAAAGGCGCCCCTGCTTTCATATCTAGCGGCTATTTTGTGGCTAGATATTCCTGTGTCGCTTTTGTTGTTACAAACACCTTTGTTTGGGGAGATACCCTTGAGAGCTTTGCTAATTGGGCGAAGAGCGGACTCGTAATCGGTATTATCGCCATAACATTGACGAGTATTCAATTATTCAGGGTAAATCGTTAGCCAAGACATTTGCCTATCGTGGGGTATCATCCAAGGTTAAGAGGTTATAAGTCGCACGGATTGATAAAACTAACAAATGTTATGAGTGATGGCTTTCGAAAAATTGTTGTTTCTTTTCAAGCCATTCTTTGGATTGGCGGACAAGTTTTTCGGTATCTTTCGAACTTTTGAGGAGTGGTTTGATGGCTTCTTCAAGGTAGACACCACCTTGTGACCCCTTGAACAGCAAGATGGTGTCTTGACGCGCCAGAGATTGTAATAATTCTACAGCATCGATGGCTGTATCAAACGAGGTGACAGTACAGCCGTTGTCTTGGGCAGCTGGCGCCAAGAATGTAGCTGCGTTGGATCCGACAGTGATGACGTGCGATAGCTGCGCTGGGCTACATAGGGTACCGAGTGTGCGGTGTTCAGACGCTGTTGTGTCGCCAAGCTCGTTCATATCTCCCAAGACGGCGATTTTGGTTTTGGCGGGTAATTGATAGAGTGTTTCGAGGGCTGATTTGGCAGCGAGTGGGCTGGAATTATACGAATCATCGATGAGCATTGAACCGTTGATACCGCTCAGTAGGTTCATTCGCCCTGGCACGGGAGTGAAGTTCTCTAAGGCGGTGATGACGCTTTCAACGTCAAGGTTGAATTCTAGCGCAACCGCAGCGGCTCCAGCAGCAATGCGTAGCTGATGTTTGGCGACAACAGGCATGATGAACTCACGGGAGGTTTGCTCGCCGTGTGTGAGAGTACAGGTGTATCCTTGGCTGTGATTGAACTGATGAGCGGTGATGTAATAGTCAGCATCTGGCTCAGTACTGTAAGAAAGATTGCGTTCAGAATTGGCAAAAGCGATGAATCCAGAGTTGATATCATCACGGTTATACAGGGTAACGATGCTGTGGCTAGATAGGGCAAATTCCTCCTGGGCTACTGTTTTGAGATTGCCAAAAAACTCCATGTGCTCAGGGGATATGGCTGTGACAACGAGAACGTCAGGGTGGGCGTAGCGACCAAAGGCAGCCATTTCACCGGGGTGATCGATACCAAATTCTTGGACGATAACATTGATATCGTGAAGCTGGCGAGCTGAGCGGTAGGCGCGGTAGATGGTTGATAGCCAATTAGTGATGGATCGAGGATTTTTCGGACCATCAATACCAAGCATCTCCAGTGGCGCACTAAATTCAGCATTGAAATTACCCCTGCTGGTTCGAACTTTTTTGTTGTGTTTGAGAACGTCGACGATGGTTGATTTGGTAGTTGTTTTGCCGACGCTTCCGACAACGGCGACCAGGCGAACATGTGGATTGTTGTGGAAAAATTTACGCATGATTCGCACCAATAGACACGAGATGAGAGATTTGAATAGCTTCATATGATTATTATAACAATATCGGGGCGGGAGGGCTATTTTTAGGGAAGGGTATTGAGTGAATTAGCACTCACCCTTGACGAGTGCTAACGTGGTGCGATACAATAAGATGTATTGTTAATGAAATGGAGGATGTTATGAGTGTACCTATTGAGCCTCTCGGTGACCGCGTGGTAGCGGTGCGCGAGGAGGCAAAGACGCAGACGGCGAGCGGACTGTATTTGCCGGACAGCTCGAAGGAGAAGCCAGTGGTTGCTGAGGTCAAGGCAGTTGGCGGTGATGTCAAGAATGTGAAGGTGGGCGACAAAATTGTGTATAAGGAATATTCGACTACGGACTTGAAAATTGACGGTACGGAATATTTGATCGTCCGCGAGGAAGATATTTTAGCAACGGTTGTTTGAGAAAAGGGGAGTTTACGTTATGGCAAAAAAAGTATTTTACGATGATGATGCGCGTGCTCGCGTGTTGGGCGGTGCCGAGGCACTGTATAACGCAGTTAAGGTAACCTACGGGCCAAAGGGCCGCAATGTGGTGATTGCCAAGGGTTTTGGCGGGCCAACCGTGACGCACGACGGCGTAACAGTGGCAGAAGGCATCGAGCTGCCAGAGAATGATGATGAGACGCTGGGCTACAAGGTTGGTGCTGATCTGATCAAGCAGGCGGCCAAGAACTTGAACAAGCAGGCTGGTGACGGTACCACGACGGTGACGGTGCTGACCTATTCGATTTTGAAGGAGGCCAACCGGCTGATCGCAGCGGGTCACAACCCGATGGAGCTACGCAAAGGCATCGAGCAGGCTGGCGCGGAAATTGTCAAAGAGCTGAATAAATTAGCTGAGCCAATTGAGGGCAAGTCTGAGCGCGTGGCGGAAGTGGCAACTATTTCGGCGGGCGACGCGGAAATTGGTAAACTAATCGCTGGTGTCATCGAGAAAGTTGGCAAAGACGGCGTAGTAACGGTCGAAGCTGGCCAAGGTTTGGAGCTGGAGGCTGAGGTCGTTGAGGGCTTTAGCCTAGATAAGGGCTGGGTTAGTCCGTTCTTCGTTACCGACACTGGTCGGCAAGAGGCGGTTTATGAAAAGCCAGCGATTTTGATCACTGATAAGAAGATTTCCAGCGTGCAAGAATTCCTACCAATGTTGGAGAAATTGGCACAATCTGGCAAAAAGGACGTGGTGCTGATCGCTGATGAAGTTGAGGGTGAAGCGCTAAGTATTTTGGTGCTGAACAAGCTCAAGGGCGTATTTAACACTGTCGCGGTCAAGGCACCAAGCTTTGGCGACCGCCGTAAGGAGATTTTACGCGACATCGCGGTGCTGACCGGCGCAACGGTGATTTCTGAAGATCATGGTTTGACGTTTGAGAATGCTGGCTTGGAAGTGTTGGGTTCAGCGCGCAAGGTGATTGTCGGCAAAGATGAAACCACCATCGTTGAGGGCGCGGGCAAGCCGTCAGCAGTGAAGGAGCAGATTGCTCAGATTAAGGCGTTATCTGACAACGCCTCCAGCGAGTACGAAAAAGAACAATTCGACAAGCGGGCAGCGGCCTTGAGCGGCAAGGTGGCCGTTATCAAAGTCGGCGGCGCGACCGAGACAGAAATTGACGAAAAGAAATTCCGCGTAGACGACGCCGTGGCAGCGACTAAAGCAGCCTTGGCCGAGGGAGTCGTCGCTGGCGGTGGTGTGACGCTGGTAAATTTGGCTGGTGGCCTGAAGGTAACTGGTGCAGACAGCATCGCGGCTGGCCGGCAGATTCTAAAGGATGCCTTAAAGCAGCCATTCCTACAGATTATGCGTAATGCTGGTTTGAACGCCGACGCGCTCCTAGCGCAAGTCGAAGCAGGCAAAGCTGGCTTTGGCGTTAATGTCATGAAACCTGCGAACGAATTGGTGGATGTCAAAAAAGCTGGCGTTATCGACCCAGCACGCGTCACCAAGGAAGCGGTGCAGAATGCGGTATCTATCGCCTCAACCGCAGCAACCATGGGTGCACTGGTCGTCGACGTACCGGAGCCAGAAGCTCCAGCTGCGCCTGGCGGTATGCCGGGTATGGGGATGATGTAGCAGGCTACATCAAACAAAATAGGGCCGGTAGCAGGCCCTATTTTAATGAATTGAAATGGTTATTTTTGTGGATTTGACAGATAATCTATCTCTTTGATTACATCCAGCAGAGCTTGGGCGCGGCGAGATTCATCAGCGATGGCACCAGCTGCTGCGTGTGCTGGAGCGATCAAAGCGCTGTCATCTGTTGAGCGTAATAACAGTAGGTAGGTGTCAAACTTTTCTTCTGGGGAAATGTTTAACTTATCAACCAGGGGACGAAGCTCCAATAGCGCTTGTTGCTTGATGGAGTCCAGATTTGAATCATTTACCGGGGCTGCAGGGGTCGCAGTATCGACGGAAATAGGCACTGCTGGCGGCGGTGCGACCATTAAATCATCCGTTGCTACGGGGATTGAATTATCTGGCGGTGGCGCGACTACCTGAGCGTCGTCTGACTGCGGAGTTGTCCCTGTCTCTTCAAAGCTCAAATTATCATCTGTTTGTTGTGTTACACCTGCCAAAACCTTGGCAAGCTCTTGATCATCGGTAACTGATTGGTTTTGCATGTCCCCACCCCGTATTATTAATGATTATGCTTATATATGTTATACTTTAGCATGAAGAAAGGTGATATGACAAGATGCTTGATGATCCTATGATGATTCGGCGAAAAGATCCAGCCGACACCCTGTCTGGTTTGTTGCAGTTATCAACGCAGACTTCGTTTGAAGTAGTTATCGAAGGAAATGATTATGTCCCGGGCACTATCAATGCGGTGGTGATTGCTGGTATGGGTGGTTCAGCGTTGGCAGCAGAAATGGTAATTGCGTTAACGAGGGGTTGGTTGCATATTCCTCTGGTGGTGACGAAAGGCTATGATTTACCGGGTTTTGTGAACGATAATACCCTAGTTATTGTCATCAGTCACTCCGGTAATACAGAAGAAACTCTCAGTTGCTATGATCAGGCGCGTGCCAACAATTGTCAGCTAGCGACAATCACGACAGGCGGAGCCCTGTTTGAAAAAGCAGCAGCTGATGGCGTAAAGAGGATAAAAATACCAGCCGGTGCGCAACCACGTATGTCAACAGTCTACCATCTGCGAGGGTTGTTGAAGATATTACAGCATTTTTTGATCATCGATGGTGATTTGTATCAAAAATTGGAAGAAAGCGGTGAATGGTTATCTGGTCAGGTAAAAACTTGGGCACCAGAAGTACCGACTGAGCAGAACATCGCCAAACAGTTGGCGCTCAAGTCAGCTGGCAAAACCCCGGTGATTTATGCTGGTGAATTAACATGGCCGTTGGCGTATAAGTGGAAAATCAGCTGGAATGAATCGGCAAAAAATATAGCTTTTTGTAATCAGTACCCGGAATTTAACCACAATGAGTTCATCGGCTGGTCATCTCATCCAGTCGAAAAGCCATTTGTGATTGTTGATTTGATGAGTCACTTGGAACATCCGCGCATTCGTGAGCGCATGGAACTCAGTGATCGATTATTGAGCGGTATGCGTCCACACGCTGTGTCAGTGGAACTGCAAGGCGAGACCTTGCTCAAGCAGTTGTTGTGGGGCTTGGCGCTTGGTGATGCCGCAAGTATTTACACAGCAATTCTAAATGGCGTTGATCCAGCGCCAGTAAAACTGGTAGAGCGTCTAAAACAAGAATTAAGTTAAAGCAAAACGCGGTTTATTTAGTTTCGCATTGCTTCGATAGTGTTGCGGTTGGCAGCGCGTACGGCTGGATAAATACCAAAGACGACACCGACTAACATTGCGGCACCGATGCTGACGACGGCAGGTTGCCAGCTCAAGATTGGTGAAACCGGCAGGAACGTACTGACCGTGTACGCACCAATTAAGCCAAAGATATACCCCATAACACCACCAGCTAAACCAATGATGACTGATTCGATCAAGAATTGATGGATGATATGTCGGTTAGTGGCACCAATTGCTTTACGGATACCGACTTCACGCTGTCGTTCGGCAACATTTACTAACATAATATTCATGATGCTGATTCCGCCGACAAACAGGGAGATAATTGACACAGCGATCATGATTGCGGACAGTGACAACAACATAGCGTCACTAGTTGCAGTAATATCTTTACCAGTGATGATGTGGTAGTCATTAGCATCGTGGTGATTTTGATTGAGCTTTGCTGTAATATCAGAAATTGCTTTTTCAAGCGATGAGTCGCCGTCAGTTTTGATGGCAATTTGTTGAATTTGCGCGACATTTTGGGTCAGCTTCTTACTGACATCGAGTGAGACGATGGCTGAGTTGTTGAAGTTAACGCCTAGATAGGTGAGAGGCTGCTTGACTGGTTTTAAGACGCCCATGACCGTAAGCGGCTTATCTTGAATACGCAGGACATTACCAAGTGAATATTCGGTACCAAACAGATCAATTGACAATTGATGACCAATCACCACACCGTTGGCTTGCCCAACAAATTGACCATCGCGTAGTTCTAGCTCTGCCAGATCTTTGATTTTTTCAGTGGTACCAATGATGGCGGTTTTGTGCGCATCGATGTGTGAGTTGGTAGTAGTGATGGAGTTGTGAATAACTGACATCGGAGCGCTGTTTGGAGTGATGCGAGCAATATCCTGCACATCATATTCAGTTAGGGTTGGCAGGGGTGTGATGTTTTGCGCTTGAGACAATGACCGTTCGACATTGCCACCCAAACCAGACCGTATCAATGCCACACTGTCTTTGGTTGTTGAGAACTGTTGGTTGATCAATTTATTGACACTAACAGACAGGGACATGATCATAGTGATGCCCATGATACCAATAGTAATGCCGGTAACCGTCAATGTTGTCCGACCGCGACTAGCGCGGAGGGATTGCATGGCGTTTTCTATGTGATTTTTGAATAAAAACCTCACTTGGTCGTCTCCTTTTTGGAAGTTTGTGTCTTCTTTGTGGATTTGGTTGAAGATTTTTTGTCAGACTTTTCAGCGAGTTTATCATCTTCTTTTTTTGGTTTCTCGGCAAGCTTAGCCTCTTCTTTTTCAGGATGTTTGGCTGGCTTTACTTCCTCTTTGTTAGGCTTTTCGGTAGGTTCAGTAGCTTTTTTCTCAGATTTCTTGGGCTTATCTGATGGTTTTGCTTCTTTTTCTTCGTCAATAATTTCCAGGTTTTTCCTAAATGGTGCTGATTTCTGTAGCTGTTCATCTGTATCGATCCTGCCGTCAAGCATGGTGATGACGCGGCTGGCGTACGAGGTCAACTCAGGGTTGTGGGTTACCATGATGATGGTATTGCCACGGCGGTGAATGTCGGCCAACTCTTCCATGATGATATGGCTGGCCTTACTGTCTAGGTTACCAGTCGGCTCGTCCGCCAGGATGATTGACGGGCTGTTAACGAGCGCACGAGCAATCGCTACACGCTGAACCTGTCCACCTGACAATTGGTGCGGCATGTAATATTCGCGCTCGCCTAAGTGAAAGTTCTTTAAGATTCGGCTGGCTTCCTGTAGGCGTTTAATCTTACTCATGCCTTTGTATGTTAGCGGGAGAGACACGTTTTCTAGGACGCTCAAGCGAGGAATCAGATTAAAATTCTGAAACACAAAACCGATGTCATCTGAACGAATCCGAGCCAGCCTCTTTGAGCTAAGATTATCTACTGAATCACCATTGAGAAAATAATCACCATCTGTTGCCTGATCTAACAGACCGATGATGTTTAAGAGGGTGGTCTTACCACAACCACTTGGCCCCATAATGGCGATGAATTCGCCCTTCTCGACGGTCAAATTTACGTCGTCAAGAGCATAGTGTTCCGCATCGCCGATACCAAAACACTTTGTAATGTTTGTGAGTCTTATACACGGTGCAACTGGTGTATCCATACTATATTTATTATATGCAGTACGGGAGGATATGCAACCATAATAGTTATGTAAAATGTACATCATCAGCCCATTTTTATATTGTTACTGCGGTAGTTGGTTATTTCCCGTAAAGTTTTGTATACTAAATCAAGACGGAAGGATGCAGGAGTGGTTGAACTGGCACGCCTGGAAAGTGTGTAGACTCTTCACGGGGTCTCCGGGGTTCGAATCCCCGTCCTTCCGCCAAGTGCAAATAGGGTTATCTTCGATCGTCATTGTAAAATTAACAAAACCTATTGCAAACCCTACATTTAGTGCTTATCATGGTATATATACGCTATATCTATAGCGGGTAGACAAACAAAAACCAAGAGGTGAGAAAAGCTGATACCACAGGGGAGGTGCTGTTGGTATTTTTCTTGTATCTCTGTGACCAATATAGTTTAAGGGAGGTATAATGAGTGTCATTCATGTCGTCAAACGAGACGGGACGAAAGAGCCGTTTGATGCAAATAAAATCAACATCGCGTTACTGAAGGCAGCAGAGGGGTTGCCTGATCAAGTATCCAAGGTCGTGCAGGTGGCTACTGAACTACAGCTGACATTGTTTGACGGCATTACAACTGAGCAACTCGACCAAGCGGTCATCCAGACAACCTTGCAGAATGTTAAAGACGATCCAGATTATGACAAGATCGCGGCACGGCTGTTGTTAAAAAATATTTATAAAAATACCCTAGATGATTATGAAACTGCTGATGAGCTAAAGAAACTGCACGCAAAGAAATTTCCTCAGTTCGTGAAGGATGCAGTAAAGGTTGGGCTACTGGACCAGCGGATGACTGACGGTAGGTTTGATTTGAAAAAGCTTGGTGAAGCGCTTGATCCTGCTAAAGATGACCTCAGTAAGTACCTCGGTGTCATCACTAACCGTAACCGCTATGCTTTGCGTAAACATGGTAGTGAGCCAATTGAACCACCACAATTTACTCACATGCGCATCGCTATGGGGCTGAGCTACAATGAAAAAGATCCGACAGCTGCAGCCATCGATTTTTACAATCACATGAGTAGTCTGGAGTATGTGCCAGGTGGTTCAACCCGCGTCAATGCTGGTGGTTCATTCCCGCAGCTCAGTAACTGTTTCTTGCTGAATGTTGATGATGACATGGAATCAATTGCTAAGGCGGTGCGTGACACGATGTGGATTGCCAAAGGTACTGGTGGTATCGGTATCGGCTTTACTAAATTGCGGGCATCTGGCAGTCCAGTCAAGACAACCAATACGGTGAGTACTGGACCAATCCCATTTATCAAGATGATCGATACGGCGCTATTTGCCGTCTCCCGTAAGGGTAAAAAGATGGGTGCAGCAGCAGTATATATGGAAAACTGGCATATTGATTTTAGGGAGTTCATCGACCTACGCTCTAACTCCGGTGACCCATACATGCGAACGCGTTTTGCTAACACTGCGGTGTTTATCTCTGATGAATTTATGAAGCGGGTGCAAAAAGACCAAGATTGGTACTTGTTTGACCCAGCAGATACACCAGATCTACCAGAACTGTACGGTGAAGAATTCTCCGCGCGCTACAAAGAGTACATTAAACTAGCCGAGGCTGGTAAAATGCGCGTCTTTGAAAAGACATCAGCTCGCCAGCAATTCAAACAGATTTTGACCAGCTTACAGGCTACCAGCCACCCGTGGCTCACCTGGAAAGACACCATCAATGTGCGAGCATTGAACAATAACACAGGTACGATTCACCTGTCCAATCTCTGTACGGAAATTACCTTGCCGCAGGACAAAGACAACATCGCTACCTGTAACCTGGTGAGTATCAATTTGTCAGCGTTTTTGAACGAAGATAAGACGTGGGATTGGGATCGACTCAAAGAAGCGTCGCGAGCAGCGGTACGCCAATTGGACAACTTGGTAGATATCACCCAGACGCCGATTCCGGAAGCTATGCACTCAAACAACCAAACGCGGGCAATTGGTTTGGGAATAATGGGCTTTACTGACGTGCTCGAAAAACTTGGCTATTGCTATGAGTCCAAGGAATCATACAATCTGATTGATACACTGACCGAATTTATCAGCTATCACGCTATCGACCAATCAGCAGACTTGGCACAGGAGCTGGGCAGCTATCCTACCTACAAGGGTAGTGGTTGGAGTAAGGGAATTTTGCCAATCGACACCCTGGAGACGCTGTCTACTGACCGCAAAGTTAAGGTGAAAATCGATCACAAGTCGAGCCTCGACTGGGATGCGCTGCGGGTGAAGGTTAAAAAGGGTATGCGCAACGCGACACTGATGGCTATCGCGCCAACGGCGAACATCGGCCACATTGCTGGTACCACGCCAGGTATCGATCCGCAGTTTGCACAAATCTTTAGCCGCTCGACTCTGAATGGTAAGTTTTTGGAGGTAAATAATAACCTGGTGCGCGACCTCAAGGCGCTGAACTTGTGGGATGACATCAAGGAAGAGGTATTTGCCAACCAAGGTGATATTCAACACATTGATGCTATTCCGCAGAAGCTAAAAGATGTCTATAAAACCAGTTTCCAATTAAGCCCATATGCGTTCATTGAAGTAGCGGCCCGGGCTCAAAAATGGGTCGACCAGGCGATTAGCCGCAACATGTACCTGGAAACTCGCGATATCGATGAATATGTAGAGATTTATTCGGAAGCCTGGCGGCGTGGTTTGAAAACAACCTATTACCTACACGTTAAGCCGCGTCATCAGTCAGAGCAGACCACGGTGTCGGTGGAAAAAATTGCTGAGCAAAAGATTAGAACAGGTGCAGGCAAGGCGCGTGGCTTTGGCTTTGCAAAAATTAATAAATAAAGGGGGTTATCATGTCAGACTATACACATCCAAAAGGTGGAATTTTAGGCTCGGGGCTGCGCGACGGGCTGAGTTTACACCCAATTCGTTACCCATGGGCATACGATCTATACAACCAAGCGGTGGCTAACACTTGGTTTCCTAATGAAGTTCAGCTAGCACAGGACTTGATGGATTTTGAAAAACTTAGTGACGAAGAAAAGCACGCGCTCAAAACCGTCATTAGCTACCTCAATCCGAACGAGCTATTGATCAACAAGTCGCTAGCCTTTGGTATTTATCCATATGTTAACGCCGCTGAAGCGCAACTGTATCTGTCAAAACAGATGTGGGAAGAGGCCAATCACTTCATGACCTTTGAATACATCATCGAGACCTTTCCGTTTGATCGTGAGGAGATTTACGCAGCGGGCTTTGGCAAAAAATCGCTGGCCGACAAGGCGAACTTCCAGAACAAGCACCTGGATGTCATGCTCGATCCAAATCTGGACATCTACACCTTGGAGGGTAAGAAAAACTTTGTTCGCTCCCTGGTGGCGTATAACATTGTGCTGGAGGGTATCTGGTTCTACTCGGGCTTTATGGTCGGTATGAGCTTCCGCCAACGTAACTTGCTGCGTAATGTCGGCACATTGCTAGACTGGATCACTAAGGATGAGAATTTGCACTTGACCTTTGGTATCAACTTGCTACTCACCATTTTGGACGAAAACCCAGAACTGCAAACACAGGAATTTGCCGAGGAAATTCGCAACCTCATCTTGCAGGCGGTTGAGCTAGAGAAAGAGTACAACAAGGATATGTTGCCAAAGGGAATCCTCGGCTTAAACGCTG
>CAUSLL010000001.1:0-85426 GCA_963532835.1 uncultured Candidatus Saccharibacteria bacterium | reverse complement strand
TGGTAGCACCGGGTGGACCCGAACCACCGACCTCAGGCTTATGAGTCCTGCGCTCTAACCAGCTGAGCTACGGTGCCACGTCTGAGGGTGATTATAGCATGGTATTGTCGTTTCACCAAGAGCTGAATTGATTTTATCAATATCAAAACCGCTCATGCTTTGCTATAATGGAAAAGATGAAATATGCGGTAGCAGTCAGTGGTGGGATTGACAGCGTTGTGTTGCTGGATCTTATGGCGCACAAGGGGCATCAATGTGTGGTTTTGCACTTTGATCATGGTATGCGCGGTGATTCGTGGGCTGATGCGCAGTTTGTTGAAGCGTTGGCTCGACGGTATGGGTTTTTGTTTGAAGGCAAAAGAGAAGAACTGCTGGGAGCTAACGAAGCGATTGCCCGGCAGCGGCGCTATGCGTTTTTGTTGGCGGCGGCCGAGAAGTATGGTGCACAGTTGGTGACCGCGCATCACTTGGACGACGTGGTTGAAACGATTGCACTTAATGTGGCGCGTGGCACACGTTGGAGGGGGCTGGCGGTGCTTGGTGACCGGCGAATCATGCGGCCCCTGACACACTGGACCAAGCAGCAGCTCATAACCTATGCAGTGAGGCGGCGACTGGAATGGATGGAAGACGAAACCAACGCAACTGATGTGTATACGCGTAATCGTTTGCGGCGTAAATTGATGAACCTGCCAGATGATGTCAAACAGCAGCTATACGATTTGTGGCAAGAACAGTTGGAATTAGCCGAGGCGATTACTGATGAATCAGTGCATCTGCTAACTGAGCCGCTCAATCGGTATTTCTTCATCAGTATCGATATGGCTGAAGCGGTGGAATTACTGGCGGAATATATTCGAAACACATTTGTTGCTTCCCTGCTGACCTCGCAGCTCGAGCGGGCAGTGCTGGCGCTGAAGACAGGCAAGCCCGGTACGGTCTGGCAGATCGGTGAAGGGTTAGAGATGAAATTATCACTAAAAACTGCTATAATCAAAAAGATTGATTTAGGTAGAAAGGATTTTTCAGATTATGGCGGTAAAGATGCCGAACAAGAATGGCAAGAATAAAATCAGTCAGTTTATGCGACTGGGCCTTTTTTGGGCAATTGTTGTATTGATTGGTTTGGCAGTGTATGCGTCAACTGCGCAGCACGCTAATTTGAAGGAGGTGGCTTTGAGCGATGTGGTCAGCCGAGCGAACAAGGGTGACATTAAACTCATCCAAGTCCAGGGCAATGACCTGACGGTGACAGTCAAAGACCAAGATAAACCAACAGAAAAATCCATCAAAGAAAACAGCAGCATTTACGAACAGGGCCTCAAGAAAGATGCGCCTGTTGAAGTGAAAGTTGTGCCGCAATCACGCACCGGTGAAGTGATGTGGAATGTTGCCATCACCTTTGTGCCGGTCATTTTGATCATTGGTTTCTTCGTGTTCATGATGCGACAGAGCCAAGGGCAAAACAACCAAGCCATGGGCTTTGGTAAATCAAAAGCGCGGTTATATGGTGAAGACAAAGAAAAGGTTAATTTTGACGACATTGCTGGTAATGATAACGCCAAGCAAGATTTGCAAGAAGTCGTTGATTTCCTGAAAAATCCAAAGAAATATCGTGAACTTGGCGCCAAGATTCCGCGAGGAGTGTTGTTGGTTGGTCATCCAGGTACTGGTAAAACCATGTTGGCGCGAGCCGTTGCTGGTGAAGCAGGCGTGCCATTCTTCTCAATCTCTGGTTCGGAGTTTGTGGAGATGTTTGTTGGGGTTGGTGCGTCACGAGTCCGTGACCTGTTCACTAAGGCTAAGAAAAATGCACCATGCATCATTTTCATCGACGAGATTGACGCGGTTGGTCGTAAACGTGGCTCTGGTATGGGTGGCGGACACGATGAGCGCGAACAGACCTTGAACCAGATTTTGGTGGAAATGGACGGCTTTGACGGCGACACGAACGTGATCGTCCTGGCGGCTACCAACCGAGCAGATGTGTTGGATCCAGCGTTGCTGCGCCCGGGTCGGTTTGACCGGCGAGTTAATATTATGCTGCCAGAGCGCAAAGACCGCGAAGCTATTTTGAAGGTTCACTTTAAGAATAAGCCAACTGATGACACTGTTAATTTGGATGCGTTGGCAGCAAAGACGGCTGGTTCAAGCGGTGCTGATTTGGCAAACATCGCCAACGAGTCTGCCATCATCGCTGCACGGCGCAACAAGAAAAAGATTACTAACGAGGAATTGACCGAAGCGTTTGAAAGGGTGGCAATTGGTCCAGAGCGCAAGGCAAAAGTCATGAGCGACAAGGAGAAGGAATTGACGGCGTACCACGAAGCTGGCCATGCTATTGTCGGTCACGTTTTGCCGGATTCTGACCCAGTCCATAAGGTTACCATCATTCCACGTGGTGGTACCGGCGGTGTGACGTGGTTCTTGCCGCCAGAGGACAAAAGCTACACCAATGTCTATGAATTTAAAGACATTTTGGCACGGGCCATGGGCGGACGAGTGGCTGAGCAGATTTTGTACGGCGATGATGGTATCACTACCGGAGCTGGTTCTGACCTGCGTAACGCGACCCAGATTGCTCGTGATATGGTGATTGAGCAAGGCATGGGTAAGGCGTTGCGTGACCAAGTCTTCCACGAAGATAATGGCGGATTGATGTTTGACAAGATGACGCGAGAACGGCCGTACTCAGACGAAACAGCGAAGCAGATAGACCAAGAAGTAGCAGCACTGATCAATGAAGCGAAGGCACGGGCCATGACAGTTCTGAAAGCCAATCGTTCACATTTGGATAAACTGGCCGCTGCACTGCTCAAGGACGAAACCTTGGAAGAAGAGGCAGTGGCAGACATACTCAAGGGTACTAAGTTGCCAAAGGAAGTAAAGCTTCACGCATAATCGATTATGGGGCGAGTTCGGCAAGCAGTCACCAAAGTGAATCAGCGGCTGACCGTGAAATTGGCAGCCAGTCTATTGGCAGGATCCATGCTGCTGAGTAGTCTTCTGGGGTTTTGGCGCGACCGTTTGCTTAATGCTGCATATATGCCCAACAAAGAAGCAGGACTGGCCGGCTATGTTGTTGGTCTTGACGCGTACACCGCAGCGTTCATGGTGCCGGACTTTATGTTTGCTATTTTGGTGTCTGGCGCGCTGAGTGTGACCTTCATCCCGGTGTTTAATGAGCGGTGGACCAAGGGAAATAAACAGTCAGCTTGGCAGATCAGCTCCAGCATGATCAATTTCATGGCGCTGACTACCCTGGCGGCTAGTGTGCTCATCATCATTTTTGCTGATCCGTTGATGCGCTATTTCATCGCGCCGGGAATGAGTGAATCGGGTCATGCGTTGGCAGTTAGTATGATGCGGGTGATCGCTGTCAACCCATTTATCTTTGCGATTGCTGCCGTCATCGCTAGCATCCAGCAGGCGGTGGGACGTTTCACCTTTTATGCCCTCGCACCGATGATTTATAACATTGGTATCATCATCGGCACTGTTTGGTTTACGAATGGTATCAATATCTTTGGTTGGCAGATCTTTGAGGGCGGCATCATGGGCGTAGCGCTCGGTGTGGTGCTCGGTTCGGTGATGCAGCTCATCGTTAGTGCTGTAGGCTTGGTTGGTTTGGGCTTTGACTATGAGTTTAAACTACACTGGCGCAACCGCGGTTTTCGCAAAGTGTTGAGTTTACTGCCAGCGCGTTCGGTTGACCAGGGTATGGACTACGCAGTCAGCTTGGTGGAAGTTAACCTGGCTTCTCGACTAGGTGACGGTGTCATCCGTGCCTATCAGCAGGCCCTGACGCTACACATGATGCCGATCAACCTCATCGGCGTGGCGGTTTCTAACGCAGCCTTTCCGCAGTTGACCGAGCATTTGGGCAATAATCGTCAAGATCTGTTTCAGAAGGACCTGCGCCAATTACTGCGGGTAATTATTTGGATGGCTATGCCGGTTTCCGTTATAACGTTTTTCACCCGAGGATATGTTGTCCACTTTATCCGCAACACCGGAGACCCGATGATGGCGGGTATTTTGGGGTGTTTGGTTGTAGCAATTCTGTTTCGCACTATTTATCACATGGCAGCTCGAGCATTCTACGCACAGCAGGACACAAAAACACCACTGAACATCTCTTTCGCAGCTATTGGCTTGAATGTGGTCCTAGCAATTGTTCTGTCGATGGTGTTGAAAATGGGCGCCTATGGACTGGCGTGGGCACAATCAACGGTGGCCGTCATCGAGGTGGTGATTTTATTTGTTGTGTTGGAAAAACGAATCCCGCACTTGTTTGATGCTTCATTTGTGGTGGCGATTTTGCGTATGATTATGGCGTCAACGGTGGCGGGTATTGTTTGTTATTTAATGCTTCAGGTGCTGCCATTTCGTGAAAGTGACAGTAGTTTCTTCTCAGCCTTTCCGAAGTTTATGATTATCGCTGGTGTGAGTTTCTTGGCCTATGGTCTGATGTCGCGGATGCTCAAATTGCCAGAAGTTGAGCCGATCATCAGGCAAGTGAATAAGTTCTTATTTGTACGTTTGGACGGGAAACGACGCTGATGGAAGCTATCCGCAATTTTTGCATCATCGCTCACATCGATCACGGCAAGTCGACGCTGGCTGATCGGATGATGGAGATGACGGGTACGGTGGAGAAGCGCGAGATGAAGTCACAGCTGCTGGACAGTATGGATTTGGAGCGTGAGAAAGGAATTACCATTAAGCTGGCGCCGGTGCGGATGAAGTACCATTACCGCCAGCCAGCGGCAACCGCCTCCTCTGAATCGAATGTCGCAGGCAGCGCCAGCGACAGGGCTATCGATTCACCGGAAGGATTGCCGCCAGCTGGACCGTACGATCTCAATCTCATCGACACGCCTGGCCACGTTGATTTTAGTTACGAAGTTAGTCGCTCGTTGCAGGCTTGTGAGGGGGCGGTGTTGGTGGTTGACGCCAGTCAGGGTATTCAGGCGCAGACGTTAGCGAATGTGTACTTGGCGATGGAGCAAGATTTGACAATTATTCCGGTGCTCAATAAAGTCGATTTGCCAGCCGCCGATGTGCCGCGGGTGTCCAAGCAGGTGATGAATTTACTGGGATGCGATGAAAGCGACATTATTCATATTTCTGCCAAAACGGGACAGAATGTTGATCAGGTTTTGGAAGCAATTGTTGAGCGAATCCCGGCGCCGACTTCGCCACTGGCGGTCGAGCATCCTGATATTGCGTTGGCTGATCTCCCAACTCGGGCGCTGATTTTCGATAGTTATTATGATGATTATCGCGGGGTGATTTTGTACGTCAGGGTGGTTGACGGCCAGATCAAAAAAGGCGAAGCGATTCACATGATGGCAACTGGTGCGAACGGCTTGGCGCTGGAAGTTGGCCATCTTAGTCCTGGTATGATCCCCGACCCATCGCTGGACACCGGTGAAATTGGCTACATCGTTACCAATCTGAAAACCACGCGTGAAGCGCGGGTGGGTGATACGGTGACGTTGAAGAGGTACATAGGCTAGCGATGGTTGATGTTTGGTTTGACTGTCGGCAAGACGCTAATGGTAAAGATCCAGATAAGCATAGCCTGACGTTAAAACGCTATCATGCTGAGTTGTGGACTAAACCACTGCCTAATGGTCGTCAACTGACTATGCTAGATGAGGGGTCGTACTTGATAGCCAGTGACGGCCAGTGTCAGATTCCTGTTTCGAGCGATAATATGGCGGCTACTTTTAGATCCTGGAAGCGTAATAAATTACTTGTTGAGAAGATGCCGCAAGATGTTTTGACGATAATAGAGGATGTTGGTTGGACAATCGGTTCGGAAATTATCTTCCCCAGCGAATTACGCGGCGGTACGCAAACCATCAATCGTGCGAGAGGCTGGCACCGCAAAATTGGTGATCGATTTGACCTAACGTTAGAATGTATTGCCCGTTGGTATCGGGGTGAAGACAGTCCGCTGGCTGATGTCTTTGATCGTTATGGTGACTTTTTTGAGTAGTTTGGTGATTTTCGGGGCTATGTCGATTTTTTCTTGTTGCAAGATTTTGTTGATGACGAATACCAAGTTAACATACTAACAGATTTTGATAATTTCCAATCGTCACCGTTGCCTCAGACCGTTGAGCAGTACACAGTATATCTGCAGGACTTGACTGACATGCTAACACTGCGGGCTAAGCGTATCGAGCGGTATGCTAATCAGTAGAATCGTTTATTTCATAGACATAATTAACTTAAGATGGTATAGTATAATCTGATAATCTGTCACAGATAGCTATCGAGTCATTGCTTGACAACACTATCGCTGTCCTCAAGGGGGCGGGCGATACGGTGACAGTAAGAAAATATTATGATTAGCTATGAATGATTTACCGCCAATTACGTTTGCCAATGGAGACCGTGTCCCGGCCCACGTGCGAACTGCGCCGTCTGGGGTAGAGAGGGTTATGTTTGGGGAAAATGCGGAGAAGCCCATGGCACGGCTTAGCTATGTGAAGATTGGCGAAAAGGCGTGCTTTGCCGGTATGCTGTTTCGTGATGCTCCGTCTGAATATCGGGCTGGCACGTCCATGTTGGAATATTTCTTTGAAGAGGCAACTCCTGCGCTTGGTCTTGAGCCAGGAAATACCTCGGTCATCCGCAAACCTATCATTGCTTTATTGCTTGCTAAGTACGGGCTGGAGCCAGACGTCACGTCGGAAACGTGGTCGCATGTTGGATTATTGGTGAAGCGTGGTACTACTTCGAGGAACCATCCAGCGCTACATTTCGTTAAGGGTAATGAGTCTGAATTTAATGACGACCGGCATCGTCGATATTATGATATTGTGCCAAACAGAGAACTGCCCTATATGTATCCATTAGCCTCACCTTCGAGGCGAGTTGATATGCACACGTCGTATACTCCGTGATGAATATAAACTGACGTGGTAAGTCGACGCCATCTCTGTAAAATGCTATAATATAACGAAATGACTGAAAAAATGACTGTCCAGCCCCTCCCTGGCTATAAAGAAGTTAAGCCCTTCGTCTACGCGGGCTTTTTTCCGGTGTCTAACGAAGATTACAATGACCTGAAGGAGGCGATTGAGAAGTTGAGTCTCAGTGATTCGGCGCTGCAGTTTGAACCGGAAAATTCGCCGGTGCTGGGCTATGGCGTACGGATCGGCTTTTTGGGTCTGCTACACATGGATATTGTTCGCGAGCGGCTGGAGCGCGAGTATAATTTGGATCTCATCGTCACCAATCCGAGTACTGATTATCAAGTCAGCCTCACCAATGGCGAGGAGTTGGATATCAAGTCGGCCAGCGAACTACCTGACCCAGCACAAATTACCGAGGTTCGCGAGCCGTGGATTGACGGTGAAATTGTAGTGCCACAAGATTACATCGGTGCGGTGATTCAGCTGATTGTCGCCAAGCGCGGCCGGCAAAAAAACCTTAGCTACATCGATGAGCGGGCGCTGATTTCTTTTACGGCGCCGCTGGCAAATCTGCTGACGGATTTTTATGATCAACTGAAGTCGGTCACCAGCGGCTACGGTTCGTTTAACTATGAGCTGGCGGGCTATCAGCCGGAGAATTTGGTGCGGGTGGATTTTTATGTGGCGGGTGAGATGGTCGATGCGCTCAGCGTGATGTGTCACCGTTCGGAGGCGGCGGGCTTGGGTCGCGAAATCGTCAAAAAACTCAAAGACGTGGTACCACGTCAGAGTTTTGAAGTGTCGTTGCAGGCAGCGATTGGTGGTAGATTCATTGCCCGCGAGAACATCGGTGCTTACCGTAAAGACGTTACTGGCTACCTATATGGTGGCGACGTCAGTCGCAAAAAGAAACTCCTCGCCAAGCAAGCTCGTGGTAAAAAACGTATGAAACGCTTCGGCAAGGTTGACATTCCGTCAGAAGCGTTTACAGTGATGCTAAAGAGGGATTAATGATGAAGAAACCAATTATGTATATCGATATGGACGGCGTGCTGGTCGATTTTGAGTCTGCCTTGACGAAGGTTTCGCCCGAGATGTTAGAGAAATTTACCGGTGAGTACGACAACATCCCAGGCATTTTTGCCTTGATGGACTCAATGCCTGGGGCTCTTGAGGCAGTTGATGCTTTGAAAGAAAAATATGATCTATATATCCTGTCGTCATCGCCATGGGAAAATCCGACGGCGCTAGGTGATAAATTGGCGTGGGTAAAGAAGTACTTTGGTGGTGACGGCCGAGAGAATATTTTCTTTCGCAAGGTTGTTTTTTCATCGGTCAAGCATCTGAGTCGTGGCGATATCTTGATCGATGATCGGACAGCAAATGGTGCGGGTGACTTTTCGGGGCGATTGATCCGGTTTGGTTCAGATGAATTTCCTGATTGGCAAGCCATTTTGCGTGAACTGTTATAAAGTCGTCAATACTTGGCAAATATGCTTGCTAACGTAAGCGCTATCGTGATATACTGGCAGTGATTATATTAGACATTGTCATAAAACAATAAAAAGGAGATTATTCAATGGGGTCGCTCTGGGGTAATAGAAAAAGAACGATAGCCCGCGCTGCTAAAGCGGGATGCTTGGTAGTAATCACTGCGGTGATTGCGGTGTTTAGTCAGTCAGCCAACGCAAAACAGGTAGTCACATGGAAAGAACAGACTGGCTCTGGTAGCCGTGCTTGGACCTCGATTGCTAGTTCTGCCGACGGCGCCAAGCTCGTCGCAACTATGACTGGTGGCTCAGCTTATATTTCAGATGATGCAGGTGAAACGTGGACAGAACAAGTTGATTCTGGTTCTCGTGCCTGGATTGCGATCACCAGCTCTGCCGACGGTACTAAACTTGCTGGTGTGTACCACTGGGGTGGTTACATTTTAACCTCAGACGACAGAGGCCAGACTTGGAGAAGCAATGGTATATCCGGCGGTTCTTTTGATTGGACTTCGATCACCAGCTCTGCTGACGGTACTAAACTGGCTGCAACAGCTAAAAACGGCGCAGTATTTACTTCCAGTAACTCAGGCGCAACGTGGACACCGCAGGCTGGTTCAGGCAACCGTGCGTGGACTTCGATCACCAGCTCTGCTGACGGCACCAAATTGGCTGCAACGGTTAACGGTGGTGCAGTATACACCTCAAGCGACTCGGGTGTGACCTGGCAAGAACAAGCTGGTTCAGGCAACCGTGCGTGGACTTCGATCACCAGCTCTGCTGACGGCACCAAATTGGCTGCAACGGTTAACGGTGGTGCAGTATACACCTCAAGCGACTCGGGTGTGACCTGGCAAGAACAAGCTGGTTCTGGCAACCGTGCTTGGACTGCCATCACCAGCTCTGCTGATGGCACTAAATTGGCTGCCACTGTCACTGGCGGTGTGATATATGTCTCAAGCGATTCAGGTGCTACCTGGGAAGAGCAGACTACAGCCGCAACTGGTGCTTGGTCTTCTATTGCGATGTCTAGCGACGGTGCTCGCATTGCCGCAGCTATGAACAATGGCTTCATCAGTACTGCGACCGTTAAGGAAGCGCCAGTCACTCCACCGACCCCACCAACTCCACCAACACCAACCCCGACGCCAACTCCTGCTCAGCCAACCAATCCTGGCGCACCAGTTGCTCAGCCAACAAAGCCAACTGGCGAAGGCTACTTAGCTGACACTGGTGACAATGTTTGGCCGCTCGCTTCACTCGCAGCTGTCGGTATTGGTGCAGGTATCCTTTGGATCATCAAACGTAGGAACAGCTAAACGCATGGACGAATTGGAGCGGTTGATTGCTGATTATCAACCAACTGAGCCAACCGTCGAGCTGATCAAGAAAGCCAAGATTGCCCTACTGACCGGCATTTCTGGCGCCGGTAAAGACACTATCAAAAAGCGATTATTGCAGCTTCCAGATTTTAGTAGCATCGTTTCGCACACAACACGTGCGCCGCGCATCAACAATAATCGCCCAGAAGTTGATGGTGTTGATTACCATTTCATCAACTCGACCACGGCTGCACAAATGTTAAAAAATCAGGAATTTATTGAGGCTAAATTTGTTCATGGCACAGTCTATGGTACCTCGGCGGCTGAGATTCGGGCGGCCTATGAACAAAACAAAACAGTCATCGCTGATATTGATGTGCAGGGCGCTGCTGAATATGAGATTTTAGCTCCGCAAAGTATTTCAATTTTCATCATACCTCCCGACTACGAAACCTGGCTGACTCGCCTGAAAAGTCGGTATACTACCGAGGAAGCATTTCACGCTGAATGGCCGAAACGGCTGGCTAGTTCTGTCAAAGAAATGACACAAGCACTTTCTGTACCGTATTATCATGTTATTATTAATGATGACCTTGATAGAGCGGTCCGTGTCTGTCATGACATCATTGAACGAGGTGACTTGTTTAACCAGCAAGATGATGAAGCCCGTTTGGCCGCAAGGAGGCTTTTAGAAAATATTCGACAGCATAATAATATCGTATGAGTTATCGTCATCAGGTTTCTGACCATATCCAAAAACGAGCTTCGGCATTGCGTCGTTCGCCGTGGTCATTGTCTGCGCTGATCGACCAAGCGTTTTTCTTGTTGGCCGGTTTGGCTTCATTTTGGTTTGGTTGGTTGGTTTGGCGTGAGGGTTGGTATTCTGGTGGCTGGTGGCTGGTGGCGTTTTTTGCGCTGTTTTGGGTTATCATGGCCTACTTGGCCTTGCCTCGCTTGCACCGTATTTTAAGTAGCCTGTATGTACCGAACTATTTCATCGGTCGTACGCGGACTGCTGATGGATTGTTGGGTGATCCAGTCAACGTGGCGCTCAGAGGCTCAGAAGCCCAGCTACATCAAGCGATGATTGATGCTGGTTGGACGATTGCTGATGAAATCACCGTTCGGTCAGCTTGGAAGATAATTTTTTCTACGCTGACTGGCAGGAGCTATGCTTCAGCTCCTGTGTCATCGCTGTTTTTGTTTGGCCGTCGCCAAGACTTTGCCTACCAGCAAGAAGTAGATGGCAGCCCCGGTAAACGTCATCACGTGCGGTTTTGGCGCTGCCCTCAGGGCTGGTTGCTGCCTGGTGGCCATCAGGTCGATTGGCTGGCAGCAGGGACCTACGACAAAAGTGTTGGATTGTCATTGTTTACTCTGCAAGTTACTCATAAAATTGATGAAAATACTGACATCGAGCGTGACTATATTGTGAAGACCATCACTGAGCACACACCGCAGGTGGCAGTGACAAATTTGAAAGACTTTTCGACGGGTTATCACTCGCGCAATGGCGGGGGCGACAGTATTCAGACGGATGGTGACTTGCCGGTCTTGGAACTGGCGGCAGTTGTGGCAAATCAGCAGACAATTGCCGAAAGAGCAGGGGTTATTTTGGATGCAACTGCGCATGAATATGTGATTCCTACAGAAGAGCACGATACGGTGTTGCAACAATTATGGAATCGCCGACCGCCGCAAATATCGTTTGCTATTTTGTTTACGGCCTTGGCTATAGCGATTGTCCTGATGGGCGCCTTGTTTGATTTTCTGTTGTTTGACGAATTGTTGCATCAGACAACCCAGGACTTTATCGTTGAGGGCTTGGACACTTCTGTGGCCGCCACAGGAGCGGAGTGGACGATTCGAGGAGTGCTGAGTTTGAGCGCGGGTTGGATCTTAGTAACAGCTGTGCTGTCACGAGGTACGTTCCGCGGCTCGAACAAAGACCGATTACTCTTGATGATATTGTCGAGCCTGTCAGTGTTGGCAACGTCATTCACCTTGACCATCGGTAAAATCACCTGGACAAGCGTTGGCACCCTGGCGTTCATCGGTATTAATATCACGATCATCCTGATGCTATCGTCTGACGCGGCCAGGCAGTTCACTCACACTCGCACGACTGCACGCCGTGCCAAGCAGAAGACAACTTAGCACTCTACTTGTATGAGTGCCAGATGTACGCTATAATGTATCCATGACTGAACGCCAGCAGGCTATCTTAGCCGCCATTATCGAACAGTACGCTGAAATTGCGGCACCAGTTGGTAGTGTGACGCTCGCCAAATTGTTTGGTGTGTCCAGCGCTACCATCCGCAGCGAAATGGCCAAGCTCGAGGAGATGGGATTTATTGAGGCACCACACACCAGTGCCGGTCGCATCCCGACTGACAAAGGCTATCGGTTTTATGTCAATGGTATCACTGCCGCTCAAATGACTGAACTACCAAGTGGTATCGATCGCAGTGCGAGGGCAATCGAGGCACATGTTAATTCGCACGTTGATAAATCTGACAGGGCCATCCGCAGCGCGGTTGACAGCCTGGTTGAGCTGACGGGTAATTTTGGTTTTGCCTCGTTTGGTGATCATCTGTACATGAATGGTATGACGCAGCTATTTTCTCAGCCAGAGTTTATTGAAGGCAATCACGTTCAGGCTATCGCCAGACTGATTGACAATATTGAGCCCTGGCTAGTTGAAGCTGCGCCCAATGAACCGCTCAACGTGTTCATTGGTAGTGAGAACCCAATCGGTAAAGCCAGCGGCGCGACCCTGATCATCAGTAAGTTTCGTTCATCGTTTAGTGATCGCAGTTACATCGGCGTGATTGGTCCGACTCGGCAGAATTACCGTCGAACGATGGAGCTGGTGAGGCGAACGGGTGCGATGTTAGAGGAAGTGTAAGGATAGAGGAGGAATATGACGAAACACAAGAAGATTGATGATTTGCAACATACTATTGATGAGTTGACCCTGGACTTACAGCGGACGCGGGCTGATTTTGAGAATTATCGCAAGCGCGTCGAGGCGGAAAAGCAGTCAGCCCACAGCATGGGTCAGGCCAAGTCAGTGATGAAACTGTTACCAGTGATTGACACAATTGAGCGAGCGATTGCTAATGTGCCGGAGGAGCTAGCAGATAACGCCTGGGCTAAAGGAGTAGCTGGTCTAGGCAAACAGCTCGACAAGCAGCTCAAAGAAATTGGCTTAGAAAAAATTGATGCCAAACCAGGGACGTTGTTTAATCCTGAGCTGCATCAGGCGGTGCAATTTGATGAAGCGGCTGACGGCGAAAAAGAGGTTATCGCTGAAGAGCTACGTGCTGGCTATACCCTTGACGGCACGGTGATTCGTGACGCAATGGTCAAAGTCACGCGGCGATAATTTACTGTATTTCACCCCAGACATCAATAGTTTTATTTACAACAATGCTTGCAATCAGAACGTATTAGCGCTATAATTTTTGGCAAGAGTTTTTAACATAAACACAGGGAGAAAAAGGGGATGGCGAAACGATTATTCGTGGCACTAGTATCAGCTGGTGGTATCTTATTGTTAGCTTTACTGTACAACGGTAACACCAATGCAAGTCAATGGGGCGTTGTGTGGAGTGAGGAGTTTAAAGGCACCTCAGTGCCTGATAGCTGGGACGTATTCAAACAAAATAAAGATAATTATGGCAATAATCACCTAGCCTACAATCCGAGCAACGTCAAGGTTGTCAACAATGATTATCTAGAGATCAAAACGCAGCGCCACTGTGTTGCAAATCTTGACGAACCATTGAATGACTCTAATGCTAGCGAAACGCCATGTCCAAGTGGTAAGATGACACGATACCTCAGCGGTCGGGTGACGAATAAGACTAAGGTGGTGGATGGTACAAAACCTTTCCGCGCCGAGATCCGTGCCAAATTCAATTGGAATGGAAAAAACGGTACACGACCATCACTGTGGATGGTTAATGGTGTCTCATTGCAGAATTGTAATGATAATCCTAACGCCAATGACCCATACGGCGAGCTAGACATTATTGAATGGTACTCCTACACACCAGCATATACCTGGTCAAGTACTCATGCCACCTGTTACCATCATGGCGTTTCTGGCAATTGGAAAAATGGTTGGCGAACCAGGAGGATTATCCACAGCGATGAACACCGAGCAGGCTCCAAGCCAGGTACATTGGCCTATGAATGGCACACGTGGGCGGTTGAGTATGACGGCGAGACGGTTAAATATTTTGTGGACGACAAGCCAATCACCGCGTATCATTATCACGCCAGTCCTACTGACAGCAAGGAGATTGAACGTACACCAGCTGCTCCTCTGACAAAATTAGCTGACGCATCATTGATTAAAAAGACGTTTGATGAGGGATGGCGCTTTATCATAAACGACTACGTGGAGGCAGATGCGGATCAGAAACCAATCTCTCCTTCAGATAGCTTCCCGAAGCAAACCATGTTGATCGACTACGTTCGTGTATTCCAAAAGGGTGCGGGCACACAGCCGGCTGAGACACCTGTACCAAAGACGGGTGCAGCATGGTCTAAGCGTGATGCGGCAGGTTCTCAAAATTGGTCCTCAATCGCCGGGTCTACTGACGGCAGTAAATTGGTTGCAGCAGCATGGGGCGGTAAGATTCACACCTCATCCGATGCTGGCGCGAACTGGACTGAGCACCCTGGGGCGGGCGACCGCAACTGGCTAGCAGTTGCCAGCTCTGCTGACGGTAATAAACTGGCTGCACTATACGACTGGGGTGGTTATATCTTTACCTCATCCGACGCTGGCGCAAACTGGACCGCACGTGGTGTCCCTGGGTCTCACAACTGGACGGCAATCGCTAGTTCCGCCGATGGCAACAGGCTAGTAGCTGTAGCCAAAGATAGCACAGTCTTTACCTCATCCGACGCTGGCGCAAACTGGACCGAACGGGCAAGTTCTGGCTCTCGTAAATGGTCAGCAGTTGCTAGTTCCGCCGATGGCAACAAGTTGGTGGCAACGGTTGAGGATGGCACAGTCTTTACCTCATCCGACGCTGGCGTAACTTGGACTGCACAGGCAAACTCAGGCTCTCGTAAATGGTCAGCAGTTGCCAGCTCCGCCGATGGCAATAAATTAGTAGCAACAGCAACTGGTGGCAGGATTTACACTTCCGCCAATGCTGGTGCAACCTGGACTGAGCGAGCGGCTGATGGACTTCATAACTGGACTGCGGTTACTATTTCTGACGATGGTCAAAAACTTTCAGCAACTGCTGGTGGCGGTGGATACATTTACAGCTCAAATGACGGTGGCGCAACCTGGGTGGCTCAGACGTCTGCTGGTGTGCCAAACTGGGCAGCAATTGCCAGCTCTGCCGACGGCTCGAAAATCGCTGCAGCAGCATACGGTGGCGCCATCTACACGACTACTAACAATGCACCGGTTGGCCCAAGTGAAGAGGAGCAGAAAGTTACCGCGGCTGAAGCAGCAGTAGTAAATGCTGAATCGACCAAGCGTCCATCTGATGTTGCTGCCGCTAAAACCAAAGTTGATGCAGTAGGTGACGCAGGCAAGAAGGCCGCCTTCCAGGCAAGGCTCGATGCGGTAACCAACGCTATTTCTGGTGCTCGCTCAACCCTCACTGCATTGATCGCTAAAGCTAAAGATCCAGCCACTGTTGCCGGCATGAGCAGTAGTACTATTGCCGCTCTTCAGGCACAGGTCACGGCAGCTGAAGCAGTTATAAATAACGCGAATGCCTCAGTGTCTGAGCTGGACAATGCACGCACAGCCTTACAGGGCAAGCTCGATGCACTGAAAATTGATAAAGCAAGCTTGCAAGCAGCCATCACTGCTGCAGAAGCGACGCCATCATACATCAAATCGGATCCGACAGTTGCTTCGGCTCTCGCTGCTGCTAAGGCCGTCTTGAACCAAGCAAATCCATCTGCGTCAGACCTTCAATCAGCGATCGCTAACCTTAACAGTGCAGTGGCTAGCGCCAAACAAAAAGAGCAAGACGCTCAAGACGCTGCTCAGGCTGCAGTTACCAAGGCAGAAGCTGACAAAACACAAAGTGCCGTTGATGCTGCTAAGGTCTTAGTGGGTAAAGTACAAGATCCTGCTAAAAAAGCAGCACTGCAGGCAAAATTGAACGCCGTCGTTGTTAAACCAGCGCCAACACCAACCACACCAACCACTTCAGCGACTGTTGCGCAGCCAGGTGGTGGTACGGTGACCGTCGCTACAGCTGGCACCCAGTGCTACAACATTGCTTCAGCCGCGGTGGCAGCTGCTCCGAATGACTATGACGGTCGTGTCTTGCGTGACATCGTTGGCTTTACGATTAACTGTACTACTGGCCAGACTGCCAAGGTTGGCTACACAACGCGCGTGACGCTGACCCTGAGTAAATACTACGCTGATCATAGTCAGTTAGCTGTGGCTAAGATAAGTAATGGCGCCATCAAAGAAGATATCACCAGCCGCGTTACATTTGGCACGACCGCTGATGGTAAGCACACAACAGTGACGTATGATCTGACGGACGGTGGCTTTGGTGACGAAGATAAGGCTGCAAACGGCACCATCGTAGATCCAGTCGGTGTCTACGAGCGCCAACAGCAAACTAACCCTGGCGTTGGTGGTGGTACTGGTAATCCTGTCCGCCCTACTAACCCTGGCGGTGCGACAACCAACGGCACTGGCAAGAATACTCAGGCGACCAACAAGGGCGGCTACTTGGCAGATACCGGTGCTAGTGTCATCGCTGTAACAGTAGTAGCAGTAGTAGCTGGTGGTGCTGGAGTTTGGTTCATCCGCAAGAAGATGTAATACAATATCAAATAGCTATAATTAGCACTCTTGACATAGGAGTGCTAATTATTTATACTGAAATAGTTGGCACTCGTGAATAAAGAGTGCTAAAATGGATATAAGCAAAAACCAGATGTGATCGAAACAAGAAAGGGGAATCATATGGGTAAAATTATCGGAATTGACCTCGGTACAACTAACAGTGCCTTTGCGTACATGCTGGCAGGTAAGCCAGAAGTTATCGCTAATGCTGAAGGTAACCGTACCACGCCATCAGTGGTGGCAATTAATAAAAAGGGCGAACGCTTGGTCGGACAAGTGGCTCAGCGTCAGCGTGTAACCAATCCAAAGAACACTATTTACGGTGTCAAGCGGTTGATCGGCCGTAAGTTTACTGACAAGGAAGTCCAAAAAGACCTCGATATCATGCCGTACCAGATTGTTAAAAAAGGTACCGGTGTAGCAGTAGAGATGGGCGACAAAGAATACACACCAGAAGAAGTTTCAGCTATGATCCTTAGCAAGATCAAGGCTGATGCCGAGGCATTCTTGGGTGAAAAAGTTACTGAAGCGGTCATCACCGTGCCAGCTTATTTTGACGATTCGCAGCGCCAAGCCACCAAAGATGCTGGTAAAATCGCTGGCCTGGAAGTCAAGCGCATCATCAATGAGCCAACGGCGGCAGCTTTGGCGTACGGCCTCGAAAAAGGTAAAAATGACGAAACCATCGTGGTGTTCGACCTTGGTGGTGGTACTTTCGATGTCTCCATCCTGGAACTCGGCGACGGCGTGTTCGAGGTGAAAGCGACCAATGGTGACACCCACCTCGGTGGTGAGGACTTCGATAACGTCATCGTTAACTACTTCCTGGATGACTTTAAGTCTAAAGAAGGCATCGACCTGCGCAAAGACAATGCAGCTATGCAGCGTCTCAAGGACGAAGCCGAAAAGGCCAAGAAGGAGTTGTCGACAGTCACTGAATACGAAGTTAACATTCCATTTATCACCGCTGATGCTGACGGGCCAAAGCACTTTGAGTTGAGCCTGACACGGGCTAAACTGGAAGATTTGGTGAAGGATTTGTTAGATCGCCTCGATGTGCCAGTCGAGAAAGCGCTCAAAGACGCTAAATTATCCAAATCTGACGTCAATGAGATCGTTATGGTCGGTGGTATGACCCGCATGCCGGCAGTGGTTGAGCGGGTGAAGAAGTTGTTCGGTAAAGACCCAATGCAAGGCGTTAACCCAGACGAGGTGGTGGCGGTTGGTGCAGCTATTCAGGGTGGCGTGCTGGCTGGTGACGTCAAGGATGTGCTGCTGCTAGACGTGACGCCATTGAGTCTTGGTATTGAGACGATGGGCGGTGTGTCGACCAAGCTGATCGAGCGTAACACCACCGTGCCGACCAGCAAGAGTGAAGTATTCTCGACGGCCGCTGACAATCAGCCAAAAGTAGAAATACATGTCTTGCAGGGTGAGCGCGAATTTGCTAAAGATAACAAGAGCCTGGGGCATTTTGAGCTCGATGGCATCGCGCCAGCACCACGCGGTGTGCCACAGATTGAAGTGACGTTTAATATCGACGCCAACGGTATCCTTAATGTTACTGCTAAAGACAAAGGTACCGGCAAAGAGCAATCAATTACCATTCAAAACTCTGGCAACATGAGCAAGGAAGATATCGAAAAAGCCCAGAAAGAAGCCGAACTCCACGCTGATGAGGACAAGAAAAAGCGCGAAACCGTTGACGCTAAAAACCAGCTAGAAAACGCCATCTATCAGGCAAAGAAAATGCCGGATGAGTTCAAAGATAAGATTTCCGAGGACGACAAGAAAGCGATTGACGAAGCGGTCAAGGAGGCAGAAAAGCACAAAGATGCTGATGACAAAGATGAGCTAGAAGCGGCAATCAAGGCTCTGCAGGATGCCATCATGCCAATTGGTGCCAAAATGTACCAGCAAGCTGCTGAGGACAACAAGACTGATGGGCCTACGGGTGATAAAAAATCCGACAAAGACGAGCCAGTCGAAGGCGAGGTGGTCGACGAGAAATAATCTCAGCATCGACTCGTGACATAAACTACCCCTCTCGAGGGGTAGTTTTGTATTGCCTGGACTAGGCTTATGCTTGCGCCGCTGCCAGTGAATTGCTATATAAGTAATTATGCACCAGTTTGATACATATTCTTCGTGTTTTACAGTTGATGAGCAAGGGAGAGTTCATAAGGTAGGCAGACATATACTGGCATGCGCAGCTAGCCCCCAGGTCGAACTGATGCAACAATTGATGAACGACCAGCCAAAACATCTCCTGGCACCGCTGGCTATTCGGGCGGCACAGGGAGAGCCGCTCCACGAAGTATACCCGCTCATGGGCGCTACGTTAGATAAGCAGAAACATATTGTACAACAAAAGATTAATGATGGTGAGATCGGCGCCAGGACAGTGCTCGATATGATGGTACAGGTGACAGAAGCTGCTGGATACCTCCACGAACGAGGATTGGTGCATCATGATATCCGACCAACGAACATCTTCTACGATGAGACTGAGGGCCGGCCAATACTGACGCTATTTGATTATAACCAGGTTAGATCTCCGTATATACAGACTAGACCGCATTCAAGCTGGAACAGGGAACATGCACCAGAGATTGCCGAATTGGGTTCGCTCATTGATTACCGATTTGATGTGTATGCCATCGGTATAGTGTTTCATGAGCTAACACATGATTTGATTTGGGAATCAGGCAGTGATTTCCCAGAATACCGCATCAAACCTGCGCTGGCTCAGCAAAAAGATTTGCTAGAAATAATGGCAATCGCTACTGGACCGTGGGAGGGTCGGTATAGCGATGCTGGTGAATTGCACGCGGCACTATGCGCAGCCAAATCACGAATTTGATGAAATTCTGCTGAATTATTTTTTCATAACCTGCTGGAGTGTGTAGGCAGCAAGTTTTTTGGGAGCGCCCGTTGATGGAGCGGTTTCCATATCATCAGACTCTGGGAATAGGTCGTCAACTCGCTCGCCAATCTCACGAGACATTGCTTCCCAGAGCAGCTCAATATCAATGATTTCCCGTCGGTCTTGATATGGCTCATGGTACTCTGCGTGTACCGAATGGTAGGTCGGATCAAGCGTAACGGCAATTCTTTCCAGCTGATGCATTGGCGTCTTGCCAAATGACGGGCGGCTTAATGGCGGCATGTTGTGATAATTACGAGGTTTAAGGACAATGGTGCCTTGATTGGCAGCATCAACCGTGGTGCCGAGCGTTTCAAGCCGTTTGGTCTCTGCAGTTTCAAAGTCAAATTTTGTGACCAGCCAGGCATCAGGGTCGCCGCGCCAGTTGTCTTTCATGACCGAGAGGGCGCTGTACTGAGGTTCTCCGTCACGGTCTTCCCAGCGGACAACACCAGCGATGATCGGCACTGAAAATATACGTTTTTCACCGTTAATCTCTAGCTCTGGCCAAGGGTGCCTACCAGCATTTCGTTGTTCACGGTCATAATCACCTATAGTTAGCCATTTGAACACGCCAAATTGTTCAGCTAGTTCTGGTTCTTCGGCCAGTTTTTTAGCCAGCGGCATTAAACTTTCGATTTGTTTTTCTTCTTCAAGCGAGTAAAACTTTTTCTCCAGCTCTTCAAAGCTCGATGGAGCTGTGCTAAGGTTGGTATTTTGCCGTTCTACGGCTACTGTTGTCTGTACCATATTGTCCTCGCTTCGACTTGTATTTATGTTTTTACAAAGCCTATGCTTCTCTGTATATCACAGAATATAAAAAAAGTCAAAAGATTATGTAAATTGGCTATCTAACTAGCACTCTATTGACACGAGTGCTAACGAACCGTACAATAGAATATATGACCAAACGTGATTATTATGAAGTGTTAGGCGTGTCTAAAACCGCTTCTGAAGATGAAATCAAGAAGGCTTTTCGTAAAGCTGCAGTGAAATATCATCCTGACAAAGAAGGCGGTGATGAAGAGAAGTTCAAAGAGGTCAATGAGGCCTATGAAGTTCTGAAGGATAAACAAAAACGACAGCGATACGACCAATTTGGCCATGCCGGTGTCGGCGGAGCTTCGGGCGGTGGTTTTGGCGGCAATCCATTTGAAGGCTTTGGCGGTTTTGGTGCAGAAGGTGTCAACTTTGATTTTGGCGGTGGCTTTGGCGACATCTTTAGTCAGTTCTTTGGTGGTGGCGCTGGGCGGCAAGGTGGTCCACGGCGCGGTCGTGACATAGAGACAACGGTTGCTTTGACCTTTGAAGAAGCTATTTTTGGTGTCGAGAAAAAAATCAGCCTGACGATGGATGATGAATGTGAACACTGTAAAGGCGAGGGTGTTGAGCCTGGGTATAGTTTGAAGACGTGTGATGATTGTAAAGGGTCTGGCCAGCAGATGCGGGTGATGAATTCCATCTTTGGGCAAATTCAACAAGCTATCACCTGCCCAACTTGTAATGGTCGAGGTAAAATCCCTGAAAAGAAATGTTCAGTTTGCCACGGCAAGGGAACGACGCGTAAGAACCGCGAGATTACGGTCAAAATTCCAGCAGGTATTGATGATGGTGCGGCTATTCGCTTGCGCGGGCACGGCGAAGCGGTCCAGGATGGTGAGCGGGGAGATTTGTATGTTCAGATAAGAGTCAAAGCTCACAAAAAGTTTACTCGTGAAGGCGATATCATTCTTTCGGAAGAGCATGTTTCTATGGTTGATGCGGCGCTGGGTACGGAAATTGATGTTGAAACGGTGGACGGTGTAGTGCGCATGAAAGTTCCGGCTGGCACCCAAAGCGGTACTGATTTTAAATTGTCAGGACATGGCGTGCCACACCTGAGGAATGATGCTCGTGGCCCGCACATCGTTGGTATCATCGTTGACACGCCAACCAAATTGAGCAAAAAACAACGTGAACTTTTGGAACAATTTAACACCTCCAAAAAGCGCGGTTTGTTTTCCTGATTAGCCCGTGGTTTATATATAAAACATAAGTGTTATAATTGAGCTATGGAGCTTATGCAGACAGCTCGTAAGGGGCATCATTTCATTTCTCGATGTATCATGATTATGATCATTGTGATGATCGCTTACGGTGCCTATACTCTGCTGTGCGATGTCAATAAACCTCGCCCAGTCGTGGTCAGGGCTGGCCAGGCGACACTGCAAGCTGAAATTGCGGAAACGGCTGAGCAGCGGTATAAGGGTCTGAGTGATCGGACGAGCTTGATGGATAACCAAGCGATGCTGTTTAAATTTGAGGGTGATGACAAGTGGGAGATGGTGATGCGCAATATGAGTTTTCCGATCGATATCATCTGGTTAGATAAAGACAAAAAAGTAGTACACATTGAGCATGAGGTGCAGCCTGATGCTGAGCCGTATGAAATATATAAACCCAAAGTGCCGGCACGCTACGTTTTGGAAGTGGCTGCTGGTGTAGCTAAAAAATCGAGCATCGTCAAAGGCGCCAAAGTAGAATTTACGACCGAGGCGACGCAATGAATGTAGCAGTGTTGCTCTTGGCGGTTCTGGTGGTGATTTTCGTGGTGGTGTTGGTGACAGGTAGGCGCATCGGTCCACTGGCCCTGGCGGCTGCTGCTGGGTATATTTTTGTGGAATTGTGGATGGAAGCTGTGCGCGTCATTTTGGGTGGCGTGGGTATCAATCTACCATGGCTGCCTGATGGCGTGGTGGCGGCGCTAATATTGCTGCTCGTACCCATGGGAATGTTGATGGTTGGTGGTCCAAAATATCACAAGAAACATGAAAAGCTGGTGGCGGCGGCTGTCGTGACTTTGTTGGTGGCGGCGCTATTGGTCGGTGTCTTGGCGAAATATCTTGCGGTTGATGGTGCGGCACAGACAGTAGTGCGGCAGCTGACTTCCTGGCGCCAATATATTATTACCGCTGGCTTGGGGGTGGGTTTGGCGGATTTATTTTTACTGCACACTGTCAAAACAAAGTCCAAACCTGGTCCAAAGAAGCATTGATATACTGCGTGTTATGTGCTAGAATGAAAAAGTTCATTCTTGATGGGCCCATAGCTCAGTTGGTTAGAGCACCTGCCTTTTAAGCAGGGTGTCCCGGGTTCAAGCCCCGGTGGGCCCTCCAGATGACGAACACATTTGTTGATATTATTCGGGTGTGGCAGAAAACTTTGGACATGACGAAGTATCTAGACGACTTAAACGTACCGCCCCGATATACTAAAATAGTAGAAAAACACAGTGATGATTTGAAGAATTTTGTTGGGATGCGATGTGGTGTCCCAATTTTTTCTGGCAGCCAAGAAGTAACTAACCCGACTACCAAAGAGCCAGTTGGATATGCTCAATATATCCAGCTGGGACAAAACCCGGTGACGATATGGAGTGGCATGTCTCGTTACCGAGTGGGTGTCGGGAGTGTGCTAACAAAGATTGATGACCTCCTGGGGCAAGAATATAGGAGAAAATTGTCCATTGATATGGGCTTAGCTGGAGTTAGAGGAGCGACA
Organism: uncultured Candidatus Saccharibacteria bacterium; assembly: GCA_963532835.1. Lineage (GTDB taxonomy): Bacteria > Patescibacteriota > Saccharimonadia > Saccharimonadales > Saccharimonadaceae > Nanosynbacter. The sequence continues at coordinate 62,363 of CAUSLL010000001.1, read as the reverse complement.
CTGGCGGGTGCTGCTGGCGGGGCGCTAGAATGGTTTAACTTTGCTCCAACGGTCAGCTTATCTGGAGTGGCGGCAGGAATAGCAACCGGTGGCTTGAGCTTTGCATATAACCGCCAGCGTCGTAAAAAAGAGTTTGGAGCACAGATTAAAGGACTGAGTGAATGTTTCTCGAGTATGGGAAGGAGAGCCGTGAGGCCTAATTTGTTAGCACCGGACTCGTATGTTAGTGGTGATATGCAGACTGGTTTGGCGGATAGTCAGGGAGCGGGTAATATCTACTTTATTGGTGATATGCCGGTCGATCAACAGCAGCGAGCTGACCGTTTTTGGCACCGGGCTGATCAAATTTTAGAAGAATATGGATTTACAGAATGGCAGGACTATCAGTCTGCCGGCTTGCCGGCGCTAATTGAACGAATATTGGATGATTTTGACGGTAATGATAAATTTAGCTATGACGAAAAAAGAAGTGCTGGTGATAGCATAAAATCTTTTACGTATTGGCGTGATACTACAATTGAAGATATGAAATGCCTACAGGATAAAGCGGAGTCACAAAGGCTACTGCAGCAGTATGATAGCAAAGGTTCTAAGCGGCAGCCGGTAGACAGAAAGGGGACTTTGGTGGCATCAGGCTGGGCATTATTATCAAAGGTAATTGGTCATGAAGATGATGAATTACGGAGGAATGCATCTAGTATGCTACCAAGTGGCGACTCTCGAAGAACAGTTACTCAGCAGATCAGGAGTCTTGACCGTAAATATGAAGAGCACTTTCGTAAGTGTATTAAAAGACTACGGGAAATTGTTATTGATTCACGAAAGAGAATTAACCAGTCTGAACTCACTAAAACATATGGAGGAGAGAGTAGGCTGCAAAAAATCTTCTGGGGAGAATTGAGTGAAATTTTAGCCAGAAACGATATTGATCCATATGATGAGTCGGTGTCTCAGTCCGTGCGATTTATCTTGGACTTGCCTAAAATAGTTCCGGGGATCGGGAGAGATCAACTACCTTCAGCCGATAGACTGAATGAGTTACGTGAAACATTCCAAAGAATATGTTCCCGAGAATATCCTGACGTTAGAACATCTTCTTTTTAACATATGCCTTTCAAGAATATGTGTCATACTAAAGACATATGACGATACGCAATCTAACCAGAGAAGTGCATATTTCTTGGTTGGTGGCGGCGTGGTGTTTGGGGTTGACAGTTGGTGTTATTGCTATTCATCATGTTCCACGGTCAATGATGTTTGACTGGCGGCTTTTGGTGCTCGGGTTAGGATTAATGGCTGTGGTGATGGTCTGGAGATGGCGGGCGTTGATGATTGTGGCGATTATTGCTGGTGGATTAGTTGGCTTGTGGCGCGGTGAGCTGGGCCGAGCGGGTTTGGAGATGTACGATTCGCTGATTGGCAAAACCGCCGTTATTCAGGGCCGTGTTTTGGAAGATCCTGACATCGACAAGAAAGGACAAACGGTGTTGCGGTTGAGTGATTTACGGATCAATGGCGAGAAATTGGCAGGACAACTGTGGGTGGTTACGGCTGACAAGCGCCCCATCAAACGTAGTGACATCGTTCAAACTCAAGGCAAATTAACGGCGGGATTTGGCGCTTTTTCGGCGAGCATGTATCGAGCGAAAATTGGCAGCGTCGAGCGTCCAGTCCCGGGCGACGTGGCGGTCGGGGTGCGCGACTGGTTTGCTGAGCGGGTGCGCAAACATATTCCAGAGTCTGAGTCGGCGCTGGGTTTGGGATTTTTGTTGGGGCTACGGCGAGCCATGCCGACGGAACTGAGCGATAATTTGAAGATTGCCGGTTTGACGCACATAGTGGTGGCTAGCGGTTACAATTTGACGATTTTGGTGCGACTGGCGCGGCGGTTATTTGCCAAGCGGTCAAAATATCTAGCAATGCTCAGTGCGGCAACGATGATCCTTGGCTTTATGGCGGTGACGGGCTTGAGTCCGAGCATGTCGCGGGCTGGGCTGGTGGCTGGACTAAGCCTGGCAGCGTGGTATTATGGGCGGACGATTCATCCGCTGGTGCTGTTACCGGTTTCGGCGGCGATTACGCTGTTGGTCAATCCGCAATTTGGCTGGGGCGATTTGGGCTGGCAACTGAGCTTTGCGTCGTTTACGGGCGTGATCATCCTGGCGCCGCTGCTGCACAAGTATTTCTTTGGCGACAAAGACCCTGGCACATTTCGGCAAATTTTGATCGAGACGTTGTCGGCGCAGCTTGCGACACTGCCACTGTTGATGATGAGCTTCGGCGTGGTTAGTAATGTAGAGCTGATCGCTAATATGCTAATTTTGCCGTTCGTGCCGCTGGCGATGCTATTGACCTTTGCGTCGGGCATGTTGGCGGTAGTGCCGATGATTGGCGCGGCCATTGCGCTGCCGACGACCTGGCTGCTGGGCTATATGATTCAGGCGGCCAACTGGCTGGCGAGCTTGGAGTGGGCGCAGATGGAAGTGAATATCACTTGGTGGCAATGCGGTTTGATGTATGCGGCGATGATTGGTGTTATATGGTGGATGAAAAAGCAGACGAAATTGAACCTTGGGAGGGTAAATATAGTCGAATGATATAATAGATACCATGACAAGAATGATAATTTTGATTGGCGGCATGCCAACAACTGGCAAAACAACCTTGGCGCGGGAGTTATCTCGGAGGTTGGCTTTGCCGTGGCTGTCAACTGATCAAACACGGTTGGTCATGCAGGGCGTGGCAGATCCAAAACAATATCCGCATCTATTGTCGGCGCACGGGTTGTCAGCAGCTGAGTTTTTCCAGCAGTTTTCACCAGAAGAGATAGCTGAAAGAGAATATATGCATGGCGTTGAAGCGTGGCCTGGCAATAAGAAATTAATCGAGGATGATTTTACCTGGCGTGAAGGTTTTGTATTGGAAGGTGTTAATATTTTACCATCGCTGCTACCGTCATTACAGACCGCTAGTGATGTACGATCAATATTCTTGACTGACGAAGGCGATGACGCGTTGAGGAAGGCGATATTTAGTCGCGGACTATATGCGGATGCTGACACATATGCTGATGAGCTGAAGGAACATGAGATTACTTGGGCGCGGCTGTTTGACCAGCGAATTCAAGCTGAGGCGCAGCAGTATGGCTACCCGGTTGTTCGCGTACAAAAAGACAATGAAATTGACATGCCAAACGTGTTGTCAGCTTTGGGGTTGATGGCGTAAATTGTCTCACGTCTGTATTTGATATATAATACTAACAGATTGAACATAGATAAACGGTAGGAGAACACATGTCAGGACATAGTAAATGGGCAACCACGCACCGGCAGAAAGCGATTGTTGATGCGAAGCGCGGTGCGATTTTCACGAAGTTGGGTAACCAAATTGCAATCGCGGCGCGTGGCGGCACTGATCCAACATTGAATTCAAGTTTGGCAATGGCCATTGAAAAGGCCAAGGCTGCCAACATGCCGAGTGCTAATATCCAGCGAGCAATCGATCGCGTGGCTGACAAAAGCGCAGCGGCGCTGGAAGAAATTGCCTATGAAGGATACGGTCCTGGCGGCGTCGGTATCATCATCGAGACGGCGACTGACAACCGCAACCGTACCCTGCCAGAAGTGAAGACGGCGTTGGTAAAAAACGGCGGGCGAATCGCTGACGCTGGTAGCGTGGCGTTTCAGTTTACCCGCAAGGGCGTAATCACCGTGGAGGGTACGGGTGAGGAATTGCTGCTGCAAGTGTTAGATGCTGGCGCTGAGGACGCGGTTGAGGAAGACGGCGAGATCATTGTCTATACTGAACTGAAAGATTTGGCGAGCGTCAGAAATGCCTTGGCTGATCAGGGCTTGAAAGTGAAAGATGCCGAACTGCGCTACATCGCCAATACACCAGTTGAGATTGCTGATACGGAAACCGCACAGAAATTGATGAAGGTTGTTGATGCGCTAGATGACCTGGATGATGTGGTGAATGTACACACCAACGCCAATATCACGGCAGAATAACATGATCATCAGAAAAATCGCCCCACTCTCGGGGCGGTTTTTGTTTTGGCAAAAAGTACGCTACACTAAGAGTTAGTTAACCATAAGCAAGGGGCGAGCATGAAATATTTGCGTAACACACTACTTATGACACTAATCGCGGCATTGATCATGCCGTCGCCGTCAGTTTTGGCGGTTGCTAATGCGGGAGCTGAGGCGGCATCTGGCGGTGACACATCACAGACGACTGAGACACCAGCAAACGACATATTACCATCCAGCCCCAACTCAGCTGCTACTGCGCCTTCGTCCCAACCAGAGCCAAACCCAGCTGGCGAGCAACCAACTGCAAAACCGGTAGCACAACCTAATCCGCCAGCTGCCGAGCCAGCACACCCAATCTCTCAGCCAGCACCAACAACTGACGAAGCACTCGAAAAAACAGCGCCATTGTTGATCTCAAAAGTTAGCCCCGACAAGAAATATATTGAGCTGTATAATCCAACAGACAGTAATGTGAAGCTAGCGGGTTGGAAAATTGAACACTATAAGGCTGATGTGAAAACTGGCGGAAAAGAGTTTAAGGATGAGGTGATTTTCGCTAATGACTTTTTGGTGATTTCAAATGATACGGCGCTGACAAAAGCGGTGAAGTTTGACAAGGTGCCGAGTATGATTCAGGGTGAAGGGTCGGTGGTGCTGTCGCGGGCTGATGGCTCAGTTGCAGATACTGTTGGCTGGGGCGAGGCAAAAAAATTTTTGGGTGCACCCGTAACTGGCGGTGTCAAAACTATCTGGCGCTGTTTTGCTGGTAATCTCATCGTTGATTCGAAGAATAATCTGTCTGACTTTTCGTCAAACAAAACAGTTGATGATCAGGAGGTTGTGCCATACACACGCCCGCATTGTAAAACTCCTGAGCCACCAAAACCGCTGAACAAATGTGAAGGCTTGAAGCTGAATGAAATTGCCTCTCACGTTGACGAGCCGTTTATCGAACTGGTGAATGTGAGCGACAAGGCTATCATGACAGCTGGCTGTAAGTTGGCCACTAGCAGTAATAATTCACAAGAAGTGCTTGGTGATATTGAACTGAAGCCCGGTGAGTTATGGGCGGTCAAGGTGAGTCATACGAAATTAAAATTGCCAAAAATGAAGGGTAAGGTATATCTTCTGGACGAGTCTGGTGCGGAAATTGACGTAACAGAATATGACAACATGCCAAAGGGTGCTTCCTGGAGTTTGCTTGACGGTGAATGGGCGCAAACGTTTGCGGTGACTGAGGGTGCTATCAATGTATTTAAAGAATATGCGGATTGTCAGAGTGGATATGAGCGTAACGCACTGGGTAAATGCGTGAAGATTCCAGCGCCGTCTACTATGTCTGATGTATTGGCGCCGTGTCCAGCTGGTCAATATCGGCATCCTGAAACGCGTCGCTGTCGGAAAATTGAAGCAGCAAAGACTGTAACGCCGTGTAAAGAGGGATATTACCGGAGTGAGGCGACGGGTCGGTGCCGCTCAATCGCCTCGGCTGCCGCTAAAACCTTGAAGCCCTGTCCTGATGGTCAATTTCGCAACCCAGCAACTGGCCGCTGCAAGAAAATCGCTGCCGCAGATGACATTCTAAAAGACTGCCCAGAAGGCTTTGAGCGTAGTCCAGTCACCCGGCGTTGTCGGAAGATAAAAACCGCTAGCATGCCGGTTGTTGGTTCGGCAACAGCGGGTGTTCAACAAGTTGCTGGCGCGACGTGGGGTTGGTGGGTGTTTGGCGGCGTTAGTTTATTGGCGGTAGGCTACGGTGCATGGCAGTGGCGCTGGGAGCTTTCGCAATTGATACGAAAATTGCGAAGATGAGTTAATGACCGAGCGGTCAAATCATTGCTATAATACATACCATGAGAATTATTGGTATCGATCCAGGCACGGGGATTTTGGGATTTGGTGTGATTGATTTTTCGGGCGGTAAGTTCAAGTTGGTTACCGCGGGAGTTGTCAGAACGCCAGCACACACGCCAATTGATGAGCGGCTGGAAGAAATTTTTGACAGTTTGACCGAGATCGTTACTGAGACTAAGCCTGATGTCATGTCGATTGAGAAATTGTTTTTTGCTCGTAACGTCACGACAGCGATTTCCGTGGCGGAAGCGCGTGGTGTAGCGATGCTCACGGGGAGAAAAGCGGGCTTGCCGATCGCCGAATATACGCCGCTGCAAATCAAACAGACGCTAACGGGCTATGGCAAAGCTGATAAAAAGCAAGTCCAGGAAATGGTGCGTTTAAACTTGGGACTCAAGGATGTGCCAAAGCCAGATGACTGTGCCGATGCCTTGGCGGCAGCAATTACTCATGCAGCGATGAATCGGGTATAATTAGTGTATGATTGCACATGTTTTTGGAAAAGTTGCCGAGAAATTTAATGGATCGTTGGTGATCGACGTTCATGGTGTTGGTTATGAAGTTAGTGTAGCGGCTGGTGATTTTGATGCGGTGGTGCTGGATCAGGATGTCAAGTTTTATACCTATCATCATGTCCGTGAGCAGGCGGAAGAGCTATTTGGTTTTTCGAGTCTGGCGGCAAAGAAGCTATTTGAGATGCTTATCACGGTTCAGGGTGTCGGCCCAAAGGCAGCATTGGCAATTCTCAGCCTCGGCGACGCAGAGCATGTGCGCAATGCCATCGCCAACGCCGACAGTGCGTTTGTGCAACAAGCTGCTGGTGTCGGCAAAAAAACTGCCGAGCGGGTGGTGGTTGATTTGAGTGATAAAGTTGGCTTGCCGACGCAGTATGGTCGAGCAGACACTACAGTCCAAACTGAACTGAACACCTCTGACGAAGCGTTGGAAGCGTTGATGGCGTTAGGCTACACCTTGGCTGATGCTACTAAAGCATTGGAAAATGTTGATGCTAATTTGCCAACGGCGCAGCGAGTAACCGAGGCACTGAAGAAATAATAAGGGTTGAAATATATCCGTTCAGGCTAGCTCGCTTATAGGGTTCACGACGCTGTACTATTGACTAAATAGTACAAATAATATATAATATAGGGCTGTGAATAGAACTACTGCTGAAAAAATTCTTGACGAAAAGTTATGGGAACAACGAAACCGTGCTAACCAAGAAGACCCAACATTGGTCGATCCTGAATTGACAGTATCAGCAAAGGTGCTGGACCAATACACCTCACAGGAAAATCTCACGGCACTATTTCATAACAAAGAACAGGCAGCTTCTCTTGCTAAGCTATCAGCCGAGCTGTTGACTACCTACCCGAATTATCCATATCATCAGCCTGCACATGGCGTGGACGTGATGCGCTCAATACGTGTGCTAACGGAGGTGATCCCGGCGGACAGAATGAATTCAGATCAAAAGGATCTGTTGTTGGTGGCGGCAGCAGCGCACGATGCTGGGTTTGAGGCTGGCCCACCGCCAGATGGTTATGCTACCAAAGAGCATTATGCGGTCTCATTTCTTGACGAGTACTATGAGCCCGGTTCAGCTGAGTATGAGTTCATGAAAAGTGCAATCATTGGCACCATCCCTGGTCCAAAAGAGCAAATCTGTCGTGATAGTATTCAAGCAAAATTGTTACACCACGCCGACCTTGGCTATGTCTGGCAGTCAGGCGGTCAAGATTTTTTGAATTATACCATGCGATTTCGGGTTGAAGAATGTCGAGAGCTGTCGTGGCAGGAGCAATTCAAGGAATTGGAGGATTTATTTTTGCCGAACTATAAAGAACATCTGAAAAATGACATGGGAGAGTGTGGTGTTGCAGAAGAAGTGATTGAGCAGATGGTGCGCCAGATTGACGAGAATAGACAGTTCATCACTAACCCAGAACTGGATGAACCGAGCCAAGAAATATTTCAGGATTGGCCAATGGCTCATAGTGAGGAATTGTTATCTCCTCGCCGCATTGGCAAAACTGTTCTTACGAGTTCAGGCGTGTCTTTGTAAATGTGAATAAATAGTGCATGGCTGGTATAATTCATACCAGGAGGTATCATGAATACATGCATGGCAAAGAAGGAATGTGAAATCTGTCCGCTGCTCGTTGGTCAGACAACGGCTGATGACAATGTTATATTGCAAACCGAACGTTGGGTGGCGGTGCTTGACAAGAATCAGTGCTATTTGGGCAAGTCATTTATCACTCTGCGCCAGCACAAGGAAACGTTGTCGGATCTGGACGAGGCAGATTGGATGGAGCTACATCAGGTGATTCGTCAACTTGAACGGGCAGTCAAAGAAGCGTTTGGTGCCGATGTGTGTAACTGGGAATGCCTGATGAATAACGCAGTGAAAGCTGGTCAGCCGACACATGTACATTGGCATTTACATCCGCGGTATCTCGCCGGTGCCACCTTTGCTGGCGAGGAGTTTCCTGATCCGAAATGGCCGCGGCATTTAGAGAGTGCGGTGCATATGGTGAGTGATGAGACCTTTCGCGAAATTATACAGGCACTACGTAGTCGGCTTACAAGCGATTAGCTCAGTCCGCTGTGGATGATATAATAAATGTATGGCAATTGAGAGAATAGTCGACACCAGCTCGCACAGTGATAATACCGAGGAGCAGCGGATTGAAGTCAGTCTGCGTCCGCAGAGCTTTAGCGAGTATGTTGGTCAGGAGCGATTGAAACGTAATTTGCGCTTAGCGATTGACGCGGCGAAGAAGCGCGGTGAGCCACTGGATCATGTGCTGCTGTATGGCCCGCCAGGATTGGGTAAGACGACCATGGCGACGGTTATCGCCAATGAGATGGGGACAAACTTACGGATCACCAGCGGCCCGGCCATTGAAAAGGCGGGTGATCTGGCATCAATCTTGACGAATTTGGCGGACGGCGACATCTTGTTTATCGATGAAATTCATCGGCTCGGTCGGGCGGTGGAAGAGATTTTATATTCGGCGATGGAAGATTTCAAGCTGGATATCGTCATCGGCAAAGGGCCGGCAGCCCGGTCAATTCGGCTGGATCTGCCGCGGTTTACGGTGATCGGCGCGACGACGCGGACGGGCAGCCTGGCAGCACCGCTGCGCGATCGATTCGGGCATATTTATCGCTTGGAATTTTACGAGCCAGAGGATATTGCTAAAATTGTGACGCGAAGCGCAGCTATCCTGGAGTCGTCAATTCGGCATGAAGCAGCGAACTTATTGTCAACACGGGCCCGCTTGACGCCGCGCATCGCCAACCGCCTGCTCAAGCGCGTGCGCGACTATGCCGACGTCAACGGTGATGGCATAATTGATGTGAAAACGACAACGAGTGCTTTGGAAATGCTGGAAGTGGACGAGCTGGGGTTAGACCCAGCCGACCGTAATTTACTGCGATCAATCCTAGAAAATTACGGCGACAACCCAGTGGGTCTAACCACCATTGCTGCGCTAACAGGCGACGAAGCGACGACGATTGAGGATTTTTATGAACCGTATTTACTGCAAATTGGCTTTATCGAACGTACGCCGCGCGGTCGTCGCATCACCCTGCGTGCTCAGGCGCATTTGGGATATCAACCTAAAAAATGATAAACTGTAGATATGGATACGAAGGAGCTCCAGTCGAATAATCAACAGCCAGCCGCATATGATGTTGAGGGTAGGCCACTGTATTATCATCCGCCGCAAGATGCGCAACCAGAAGAACCGCAGTCGACAGCCGCGCAGCGCCCGTCTCACGTAACTGTGCTTCCAGAGTCGATGGAGGGGCAGAATTTTGATCCACGCATTCGTAGTCAGTACGCCAATGAACCAGACGTTGTTCATACCGTACGTAATCTTGAGCCACAACCAATGGTGATTAGTGAAGAATTGAAGCGCAAACATGAAGAGTCAGTGGCGCAGTACCCACAGCTCAACTTGAGCGAAGGTGAATATGTTATCTTGGACATCAAGCGTCACCCTATCGGTATCGTTGCGCCAATTGCCATCACGACCATTATTATTATGGTGATATTTGGCTTTGCTTTTTTGTATCCGTCACTGATCACTGGCGGAAGTTTACTGCCAGTACCATCTCCGACAGCTATGTTTGGTATCGCGACCTTGTTCGCTATATTGGCGGCGTTGGGCGGAGCGGTGGCACTTTGGGTTTATTTGCAAAACCAATTTTACATGACCAATGAAAGTGTAATTCAAGAAATCCAAGAAAGCTTGTTTTCCCGCCATGAGCAAACAGTTAGCCTTGGTAGTATCGAAGATGCTAGTTTTCGTCAGTCAGGCATTATACAGATGATCTTTAACTATGGAACCATTCGACTGAGCACTGAGGGTGAAGAAACCACCTACATCTTCCATTTTGTAGCAAATCCAAAACACCAAATAGGAATTGTCAATAACGCCATTGAAGCCTTTAAGAATGGCCGCCCGGTTGATGACTAATAGTTGGTAACTGAGCTATTTGTTGCGACTTTCTTTGACAAAGTCACTTTCGTTAACCAGCTTTGCTCTCAAAGTGAAGTGTTTACATTTTCCTTCTTGACAGTTTTGTGTCTCATAACGATACGCACTGTTAGCATCGCCAATTTTTTTACCCTTCGGATCGGTGAGGAGTGCTTTGTCCATGGTTGGTAGGGTGTCGTCAGTCAGAGTTTCTGGATAGTAGCCGTGCTGTTTGTAGAAGCTTTCTTCCAGGCTGTAGTATATGGCGTTAATGGCTGTTTTCTTGTGGCTGTCATCACTGGCATTTTTTACTTTTCCGACCTGCACCACCGCAACACCCAAGCCAACGGTCAGCATGATGATGACAAATAATAACTCAATAACAGTAAATCCAGAACATTTTTTCATATACTGCTATTATAGCAAAATTTGGCCTTAAGCCCTAGAGAATGTATAATAAAAGTATCAATTAAGGAGGGGAATATCATGGCTAAGACTGATGAGAAAAAGGCAGTAAAAACTGAAAAGTCGGTAGCGGCAGAGAAAAAGGTTGATGACGGTAAATTAAAGGCATTGGGTCTAGCGATGGATCAAATCACCAAGCAGTTTGGTGATGGGTCAATCATGAAGCTTGGTGAGGCGCATAAAGTTGATGTTGAAGTGATTCCATCGGGCTCGCTGAGTCTTGATCTGGCGCTGGGCGGCGGCTATCCAAAGGGGCGCATCATTGAGATTTATGGCCCCGAGAGTTCGGGTAAGACAACCTTGACGCTGCACGCCATTGCCGAAATCCAAAAGCAGGGCGGTACGGCAGCGTTCATCGACGCTGAGCACGCACTTGACCCGAGCTACGCCAAGCGGTTGGGCGTGGATACCGAAAACCTGTTGGTGTCGCAGCCAGACAACGGTGAGCAGGCGCTAGAAATTACCGAAACGTTAGTGCGCTCAAACGCGGTGGATCTCATTGTGGTGGATTCGGTGGCAGCATTGACGCCGCAAGCAGAAATTGATGGTGACATGGGCGATTCGCACATGGGTCTGCAGGCACGGCTGATGAGCCAGGCGCTGCGTAAACTAACTGGTATCATCAACAAGTCGAAAGCGACGGTGATTTTCATCAACCAGATTCGCATGAAGATTGGCGTGATGTTTGGCAATCCTGAGACCACGACGGGTGGTAACGCGTTGAAGTTTTACGCCTCGCAGCGGGTGGATATTCGCCGGATCGGGCAGATCAAGGTTGGCGATGATATCCTCGGTAACCGTACCAAGATCAAGGTGGTGAAAAATAAGATTGCGCCGCCATTCCGCATCGCTGAGTTTGACATTATGTATAATGAAGGCATTAGTAAAACTGGTGACATCTTGGATTTGGCAGCTACGCACGGCATTGTTGAAAAATCTGGCGCCTTTTACAAATATAACGGTGAAACCATCGGTCAGGGACGTGATAAAACTAAATTGTATCTGAAGGAAAACCCTAAAGTCTTGGCAGAAATTGACCAGAAAGTTCGCGATAAGGTAAAAGAAGCAGACAGCTGATGCGCGCAGCAGAAACCGCATATCCAGTCGAAAAACATATGGCGTCAGTTAGCCTCGTCTTTGATGATGAGCAGAATGCATATCTTCGAGAATTGTCAGAAGCAATGAACCTTGACTTTGGCGAGTTTATCCCACACGTGACATTGATTAACGTGACTGAGCAGGATATGCCACGCCTCAAAGCAGCCGCTGCGGCACTGCCGGCCCTCGATAAGTTGGTGCTTGATGGAGTTAATTTCCTGCCAGATAAAGCGGGCAACTGTGTTTGGGTGGAGCTGCGCACGCAGAAAACTGCCTGGATGGTTGAGGCGCGCCAGCAATTACTCGCGGCACTGGATGGTATTCATCCGGGGCTAGATGTCGATGGCTTCCGCCCGCACATCACGCTTGGTTGCGTCGAGGCCGGTACGCTTGACGACGTTAATACGAGCGCTATTCCAGGGCAACTACTGGTCATCACCGAGCCGCGTGCTGCTGCTTGCTACAACGGCGTGCATGGCAAGGTGGTCGAGGTAGTCGAGTAACCTCTGCCAGTAGCGAGCTCACCGTCTTCGCGTTATAATATTTTTATGAAAATCACTGATATCTCGCTTCAGGCTCGCGATAACAACCGCGTTAATGTGAGTGTTGATGGCGTATACAGTTTTAGTTTGGATATCGCTCAGGTGACTGACTTAAATCTTAAGGTCGGCCGTGAATTGAGTGATGGGGAGTTGGAAGAGCTGCAAGAAGAGAGCCAATTCGGCAAGCTGTATATGCGAGCACTTGAATATTGCTTGCGGCGACCACATTCAGTTAAGGAAGTCAGGGATTATCTATGGCGAAAAACCCAGCCAGCGCTTCGTAAGAGGCAAACTGGTATGAATAATCCTGTGGTCTATTCAGAGCGGGTGGCGTCGCGAGTGCTGCGTAAGCTCCAGCAGAAAGCGTATGTTGATGATGAAGCGTTCGCGCGGTGGTGGGTGGAAAATCGTCAGCTCAGCAAAGGCGTAAGTCGACGTAAGCTAACGGCTGAGCTGCGTTCAAAGGGTGTTCACGCAGACATCATCGCGCAAACGCTTGAAAAAACTGACCGAACAGACGAGCAGGAACTGAGGAAAGTTATCGCCAAAAAGCACCGTCGATATGCGGGCGATAGACAAAAGTTCGTGCAGTATCTGGTGCGTCAAGGCTTTTCCTATGACGATGTGGTGTCTACTTTGAATGATGTTGAGGAAGTAAATAACTGAGGCTTTACGATGCCTGCTTTTTGCGGAAAGGATTTTCGTAGGCCTGTAAAGCTGGCTTCTCGACGTGCTGTTCTTGACGTGGAACAGTTGCTGATTTTACGACTATCTGATCGTCGGTCACTTTGACGATTTGTGAGCGATGAATGAGCATTTCGGTATCGCCAAAACTGCGAAGCAGTGGACGTTTGACACTGAGTTGTTGGATGAGGAAACTGCCAGCCATCACCGTGTAGCCAATGACCTTACCAACTTTACGACCGTCTTTTTCTACGACATGTTTGCCCATCAAAACGAATTTGTATTCGTAAATTTTTTGTAGTTCTATGACGTCTGAAACACCGACGAGTTCATCAGCCGAATCAATGATCATGCCGAGTGGGCCGATCTCTCGCACGTCATCTAGCCTAAGCAGCGTTGGCCGCTGGTCGAGAAGCGGACCTTCCAGCTCATAGGCAACGATTGATAGGTTGCGCGGATCGATTATTTCGCGAGCAGTCCTGCCTAACTCCGCACCTGTCTGGAGGCTCATCACCGGAGTGTTCATAAATCTGCTGGCTGAAATTAACATACAATATCTATTATACTACCTTACTCAACAAATGGGTTAATTCTTCCGCTGCCCGGCAGAGAGAATGGCTTTGCTGCTTGTGATGAGCTGTTATATTCTTTGATGCGATCGATAGTATTGGTGTCAAACTTGGTAGTCTCTACAACTTTTGCATCAACATCGTCACCGGAGCTGGTGACGCTACTGATCAGGAATATGGCTACTGAAACTGCGATCACGATGGTCATGGTGTACAACGTGATGTGGTAGCGATGTAAGAACCGCGCTAGGATTACGCCTAATTGTCCGACAGATGGTGAGTTGTTCATCGTAAGTAAAGCTCCAATTTTAATGCTTGTGATTCAACATGTTGAGGACTATCTCCTTTAGCGAGGGATATGTTTGCCACTTGCATGCGGGTTAGGTTTTGCTCTAGTAGGTGCAAGAACTGCAAGAAACGCACGTAGTCGAGGTCTTTACTCATTTGGATAGAGACTGACGTACTCTTAGCGCCAGACGGGCTTGGTGTAGCTGGTGTTTTAGCGGCTGTTGATGAGCTGCTTTTGCCACTTGAAGCTGCGCTATCATCTTGAAAGGTAAATGATGAAATACCAACACCGGCCTGTCGTGCATAGGCAGTTATATCGTTGATGATCTGGTTTTGATACTTGTAGCTGGTAGATTCAGCAACAATTTTCTCTGCCTTTTTGACGCTGTCTTGATATTTTTCCAGTTTGCTCGAGAGTGATCTAACGTCTTGTAATTTTTTGTCAGCAGCTTTCGCATCAGCTTGCACGCTGGCGACTTGTTGAGCTGAATCTTTCATGAAATTGTACGCCATGTAGAACCCAGCAGTCATGACAAGCAATATCAAGACGAGGGCTAATGACAATAAAATGCGAGCTAATGTTGCGTTTAGTTGAAGTTTTTGTATATTCATGATTTTATCACCTCCGGGCGAATAACAACGCTGATGACGATTGACATTGGATAGCCGTCCTTTGCTTCATTGGCAGTTACTGACACTAGATGGACGTTTTGGAAGACGTCTTTCTTGTTCTCTAGGGCGGTTTTTAGCTCCAGAGCGTCACTGTAACTTTTGCCTTTTGTAGTAAGGCTGATTGGTTTACCAAAGGTGGTTGCGTCCAGATCCAAAGATTGTAGGACGATGTTTCTTGGTAGTGCCTGGGCTATTTTGACTGCGATTTTTGAGTACGGCACTTCTTTGTCTAAGATGGATTTGGCGACTTTGAGGTTGTCTGAAAATTGCTTGGCTTGTTGCTGGACTTCTTTGTACTGTGACAATTGTTGATTACTTTCGGCAATGGTTTGTTCAGCATCTGACTTGGATTTCATCAAGATGAAGTAAGATATGCCGATGTAGATGAACAGTAGTGCTGCCAATGCTAACGAAATGATGCAGTAACGCGCCAACAGTCTGTTGGTTTGTCCGGCGATGATTTGACGTTTTTCGTCCTGAGGTAATAAGTTTATCATTTCCAAATCTCCTTTGGATCAACCAGTGCTAAACCTGCAACTGTCATTAGGTGAGTTCGCAGCTGCTTTGTTGGTGGCTGCAATGAGCTAAAGTTCAATGCCTGCCAAGGGCTCGCCGTACGGCTTGGCATCATCAGCTCGTTAGTAAAATAATCACCCAATCCTGGAATATTACTGCCGCTACCGACGATGAGTAACTGTTCCATCTTTGGCTCATTCGGGAAGTGTTCAGAGTAGTAGCGGATGATCTTTTGGGTTTCTTTGACGACTGTTTCCAAGCTTGGCTTAAGCGCACTGGTGATTTGCGCTTGCTTTGGTCCAGAATTTAGACCGCTCAGAACTTTCAGCTGATGGGCTGCTTCCAGCGGTGTATTGAGCTTTTTGGCAATGTTGAGGGTGAAGGTATTGCCACCGATATTGACACCAGAAGTCACGCGTATAACAGAGTCTAAAATTGCGATATCCGTCGTCGATGGCCCGATATCTAGGATAACAGTTGGTAGCCCACCGCTCTCGGTTGATTTCAAAATACGAGCGATGGCGTTGATGCTTGGCTCGATCATAGCAATTTCAATACCGCACTGTTTGGCGATGGTCGTCATCACTTCAATGTCTTTTTTTGGCGCAGCGCACATCAGTACGGTCAATGAATCTTTGTCGCGCTTGATGATCTGGTGGTCAACATAGAGCAGATCTGGTGGCATCGGTATATACTGTTCGACTTCCAGGTTGACGGCGTCTCGCAAAGATGGTTCCTGAGCTTTAGGCACGGTAAAGGTACGCGAGAAGGTGCGTGATGTTGGCAGGCTAAGCACCGCCCGGTTACTGTTCAATTTGCCAACTAAGTTTTTTTCAAACAATTCGTTAATACGCGTAACGATATAGTCCGAGCAGACTTCTAAATCGTCAGACATCTTGGATGGATCGAAATCAATGGCACCGTAGCCGTGAACGCTCATCTTTGCGACATCCAGCGACATGACTCGGGCGCCCACCTTGCTGAAATCAAATCCAATGATTGGTTTATTTTTGTAAAATATAGAACTCACAATATTGCCCACACATTTATATAATTCTTTTTTAGTATACCATAACCAATTTGATTTGCTAACCCTTAATTTGATTTGCTAATCCGGTGATTGGCATCATCACACTGGCGGCGATCAAACCAACCATGCCACCCATGAAGACAATCATCACTGGCTCAATAGTGGAGCTGATGCTGGCGATGGCGGTATCGACTTCTTCCTCGTAAAAATCAGCCACCTTAACCAAGACTTGATCGGTTTGTCCGGTTTCTTCACCAACTGCTAACATCTGTGCCACGATTGGCGGATATAGTACCTCGTCTTCAGCGATGATTTTTGAAAATACCTCACCGTTTTTCACGCGCTTGGCCGCACTATTGAGGGATTCTTCATAGACGTTATTACCAACTGCTTTGGAGGTCACTTCAAGTGCTTCCAGCACCGCCACTCCAGCACCAATGAGCGAGGAGAAGGTGCGAGTGAAGCGAGCGATGGCAATTTTTTTCATGATTTTGCCGATAATTGGTCCATGTACCAAAAAGTGATGATATTTTTTCTTGCCACCAGGTGTTTTGATGTAGCGCAAGAAACCATAAATTGCTGCACCAACCAGTGGCAGCAGGATATACCAGAAGTTGACCATAAAGGCGCTGATCCCCAGCATGGCTTGGGTCAAAGCTGGTAGCTCGGCGTCTTCTCCCGCCAAATCTTTGATGGTTTTACCGATCATTGGCAGGACAAAAATCATCAAGCCAAAGAACGCACCGATGGTAATGACGATTAGTACCATCGGGTAGGTCATGGCTCCTTTAACCTTTTTCTTGATGGAGGCTGATTTTTCTTGCTGCAAAGCCAAACGCTTCAAGATGTCGTCCAAAATACCACCGGTTTCACCAGCCCGAACCATGTTGACGTAGACATCATTGAAGGTGTCGGGGTGTCGCGCCAGGGCGTCGGCAAACGACAAACCACTCTCGATGTCTTTTGAGACGTCGCCAATGATTGAGCGGAATGATGCGCTTTCGGCATGTTCTGTCATTGACTCTAACGACCGGAGGATTGGCACACCAGCCGAGACCATGGAGCTTAACTGACGGGTGAACATCACCAATTCATCAGACTTAATTTTGCGACGGCGTTTGCGACCAGGCTTGGCGTCTGTCTCTTTGAGGTTGACCAATTTTAACCCTTGCGCTTGAATTGAGCGGATGGCAGCCGCGCGATCGCTTGACTCTATGGTTGATGATAGCGTTGAGCCATCTTTTTTTGTCGCGACAAAACTAAAACTAGTCATGTGTTATTGCTCCCTCGTTGCACGTAAAATTTCCTCAATGGTTGTGACGCCACGGAATGATTTGATCAATCCATCCATCTGCATGGTAATCATACCTTCGCTAATCGCTTGTTCCTGAATATCATTGCTGGTGGCATTTGCAGTGATCATCTTTTGAATGGCCACAGAAATACCCAACACTTCGTAAATACCAACGCGACCTTTGAAGCCATTGTGTCCGCATTCATCACAGCCTTCAGGCGACGGTTTCCACAACTGAACGATGGTTGCGTCTGTCGTGCCCATTGGTGTATCGCCGCCGATGCTCTCTGATGCAGCTTGTTCTTCGAGCTCGTGAAGGTGCGGCATTGACTCTGGCGTGATGTTGAACATTTGGGTGATATAATTTAGTTCTTCTTGGCTGGGGGTGTATGCTTGACGACAGGACTGACACAGGCGCCTAACCAGTCGCTGACCGATGACAGCCTTGACCGTACTAGCGATCAAGAATGGTTCAATATCCATGTCGAGCAAACGCGGCAAACAAGTCGCGGCGTTGTTGGTGTGAAGGGTCGAGAACACTAAGTGTCCAGTCAGCGCTGCCTGCACGCCCAAGTTAGCGGTTTCGCCGTCACGAATCTCTCCAACCATGATGATGTTTGGGTCTTGACGGAGCAATGCGCGCAATCCCGAGGCAAAGGTCATGCCGGCTTTGGCATTGGTCTGGGTTTGGTTGACGCCAGGGATTTTGTACTCGACCGGGTCTTCGATGGTTGAAATGTTAACATCAGGAGTGTTCAATTCTGACAGCACACTAAACAGGGAGGTTGATTTTCCAGAACCAGTTGGCCCGGTCACCAAAATCATACCGTTTGGCTGCGCCATGGCGTTTTTGATGGTTGCCAGGGACAAGCCCCAATAGCCCAACTTATCCAGAGAAATCGCTTGGTTTGACTCATCCAACACACGCATGACGATCTTCTCGCCATCGGCGATTGGTAGTGTTGACACACGCAAGGCGTATTGCTTACCTGAAACTTTGATCTTGAAGCGCCCGTCCTGTGGCACGCGGCGTTCGTCAATTTTCAAGTTTGATAAAATCTTGATACGGCTGACCAGAGCTCCCAAAACATTGTGAGGTAATTTATTCACCTCTCTGAGCACACCGTCGATACGGTATCGTACCTGGACAAATTCTTCGCGCGGTTCAATGTGGATGTCGGAAGCGTGTGATTTGATGGCGTACTCGAGCAGCAGGTTGACGGTTTGTGCGATCGGTGAATCTTCAGCAAATTCTTCTTCTTTGGCGTTTTCGGCGTCACTATCGTCCCTCTGGATGGCGATGACTTCATCAAGCTCGTCGTTCACATCACCACGATAATTTTCCAGACAATCCAAAATATTACTTTTCGTTGCCAAGAACACGCGCAGGTTATAGCCGATTTCTTTTTGGATGAAATTGAGAGCCTGCACATCGTCAGGGTCTTCCATAGCCAGCATTGGCGCACCATCTTCATCAACCGCAAACAGCACGACATTGTACTGCCGGGCGATATGCTCTGGGATGCGCTTTAGGACCTCATCAGGAATATCTTTTGGCTCAATTTCTACAAACGGCGTCCCGATATAATCACCGACCAATTTGGCTAATTCGCGCTCTTCTAGCACCTTGTCCTCAATGATGGTCTCTTGCAGGGTGCGTTTGGACCGTTCGGCGGTCGTCTTTAAATCAGCAAGCTGCGATTCTGTTAAGATCCCACCCTGTTTCAGAATTTTCTCAATCGTATTATCTGAGATTCTCATATCACTTATGCTTTAGTATAGACCAGTTGAATTGAAAAAACAATGATATACTAAAAGTGTGAAGATATATGATGAAACAGAGATGAAAGCATTGGGGCGGGCGATTGGTCAGGCGCTGGCTGGTGGCGAAGTGATAGAGCTGATCGGTGATGTGGGCGCTGGCAAGACTACGCTTACTAAAGGTCTGGCGGAAGGGTTGGCAATTACCGAACCAATCCAAAGTCCGACATTTACCATTTCGCGCGTGTACGATGCGCGTGACGGTTTGCGCCTGTGTCACTATGATTTTTACCGCCTGGGTGAAGCCGGTATCATGGGTGATGAAATTTCTGAGATCATGCAAGATGGCTCAACCATTACAGTCATTGAATGGGCAGGCGCGGTTAATGAAGTGTTGCCGAGTGACCGATTGATAATCACAATTACCGCCACGACTGAAACAGAGCGACAGTTGGAGGTTACTGCTAATGGTGCTCGTTCCGAACGGCTACTTAGTGCTATTGATGCGTTTTTTGAGAGGAGATGAAATGTTATTACTACTTGATACATCAACCCCGGTTTGTTATGTGACACTTGTTAATCAAGAAGGCGCAGTGTCGTATGAGTGGCAGGCTGATCGCACCTTAGCCAAAGGACTATTGGGCTTTCTCAGGGATAGCTTAGCCAAACAAAACGCTGACATGCACGCGTTGACTGGCATTGGCGTGATGAAAGGGCCGGGAAGCTTTACTGGGTTGAGGATTGGGCTGACGGTGGCCAATACCCTGGCTGACGGTTTGCAGGTGCCAATCGTTGGCGCGACGGGCGAGAACTGGCAGGAGCAAGCCTTGGAAAAATTACGCTCCGGTGAAGACGAGAAAATTGTCATGCCAGAGTATGGTGCTGCGGCTCACATCACCGCGCCACGAAAATAATGGCGGCTATGGTATAATCTACGGCATGAAAGAGCGCGCCATGAAACCAAAACAACCTCTAAAACGCAAGAAAACCGCAAAAATTGTAAAGACGAGCATTCCGCAGCCGAACAGCGCGGCAGAAGCGGCTATTTTTATTGGTAGTCTAGGGATAATGTTGTATGCAGCCGATATGTTCTTATTGGGACTTGTTAACTCAAATGGCGATACTAGCCGTGATAACACGGCGGGGCTTGGCTTTATGCTGTTTGTATTTGGTATTAATCTTGCGGCTCAGAGCGTTTGGGCTGCTAAGGAGAATCGTCGAGTTGATAGGTATCGCCAAAGAATTATCGCAGTGTATGTAACAGCCTTACCTCTGCTGATGTCTATTGTCTTCAGAGTATTAGGTTTTTGCTATCTGGTTTATGGATGCAAACGTAGTGAAGTAATGAATACGTTGTGTGTCATTGTTCATGATGTATTGATGACCGTGAAACATTCTTATGGAATAGCAGCTTGGATATCTGCGGCTGGATCAATGTATCTGTGGTATTTACTGACATGCAAAGACAAGCTGGTCTGGATATATGATAAGTCTCGGAAGAGCAGTGAAGTTAATAAGGGGGTGGCTGAACGTGCAAAAAAATATCGCAAGATTGGTCTTACGTTATTGGCGATTCTGCCGATAATGTTGGTCGGAAAGATTATTACCGTTGTTATTGTGAGTTCTTTAGCATTGTATGCCAGTGATATAGTGTGGTTTATACTCATACCATTTGATTACTTCTTTACCTCTATGATTTGGGTGTTATTTGTTATTGCTGGCCTTATATTTTTCGTAAAAAGCAAGTAATTATAGACATTGCGTGCTTTCCGTGTCAAAACTCCAGAAACCGTGTATAATTAAATTACGGCGATTTGTAGGATGCGGTTCGCCGGATTAGATAGTTTGAAATTGATTGGCTGTTGATATGTTTCCTTGAGGCGAATACTCAGGGGCAGTCGGTCGGAAAGGAATACTGAAGTATGGCAGGAATTGTCATTGGCGCACTTGTTGGGGCCAGTTTAGGCGCGGGCGCGCTCTATGGATATCAAACAGTACGTCGTTCACAGGCGAAGTCGCAAATTGATAAAGATTTGGCGAACGCAAAAACCAAAGCGAGTGA
This sequence comes from uncultured Candidatus Saccharibacteria bacterium, assembly GCA_963532835.1. Classification (GTDB taxonomy): domain Bacteria; phylum Patescibacteriota; class Saccharimonadia; order Saccharimonadales; family Saccharimonadaceae; genus Nanosynbacter. The sequence continues at coordinate 41,001 of CAUSLL010000001.1, read as the reverse complement.
CATCGTTCTCAAGGCAAAAGATGAGGCACTGAAAATTGAGAATGAGCGTCGTCGAGAGTGGCAAAAAACGGAAAATCGTCTGGCGGACCGTGAAAAGACGCTTGATAACAAGCTTGAAGAGCTGGACCGTCGGTCAGAAAAATTGCGGGCGCACGAAGATGAGATCGATGATTTGAAAAATGAGATTCGGCAGATTCGTACTCGTCAGCAGGAAAAATTGGAAAAAATTGCTGGCCTGAAAAAGAAAGATGCAGCCGAAAAATTGATGCAGATGACTGAGCGTGATATTCGTGACGACCTCATCAAATTGGTTGCAAAATTGCAGCACGAAGCTATGGACGATGCTGAAGAGCGGGCCCAGGCTATTTTGCTTACCGCCATGGAGCGAATGAGTAGCGAAGTAACGGCTGAGCGTACCGTGACGGCAGTGAAGCTGACTGATGACGAGATGAAGGGTCGCATCATTGGTAAGGAGGGTCGCAATATCCAGGCATTACAACGTGCCACGGGTGTCGACATTTTGGTGGACGACACACCAGGTATGGTGGTGTTGTCGAGCTTTGACCCAGTTCGTCGCCAGGTTGCGCGTTTGAGCTTGGAGATGCTGATGAAAGATGGACGTATCCATCCAGCGCGCATTGAGGAAGTTGTTGCCAAGGCACAAAAACAGATTGACAAAGAAGTCAAGCAGGCGGGCGAAGATGCTATGCGTGAAGCGGGCGTTGTCGGTATTCCAAAAGAAATGCTGCGGCTGTTGGGTGAATTGAAATTTCGAACTTCGTATGGCCAGAACGTGCTAAAGCACTCTACTGAGATGGCGCAGATGGCGGGGATGATTGCTGAGGAAATTGGCGCTGATGTTCGTATATCAAAGATCGCGACATTGCTGCACGACTCTGGTAAGGCAGTGACGCACAAAATTGAAGGTAAGCATCACCACATTGCGGCAGAGTTGGCGCGTAAATATGGCATGGACGAGCGAATTGCTCACGCTATCGAGGCGCACCATGACGATATTGAAGCGACAACTCCAGAAGCATTGGTGGTTCGTGTGGTGGATGCTGCTTCAGCAGCACGCCCAGGTGCACGTAACATCTCAGCGGAGAACTTCGCTGAACGCATGCGTGACTTGGAAAATGTAGCCACCAGCTTTGAGGGCATCGATAAGGCCTATGCAATTTCTGCCGGACGAGAAGTGCGGGTGATTGTCAAGCCAGAAAAGATTGATGACTTGAGTGCTATCAAGTTGTCTCGTGATATTGCCACCAAGATTGAATCAACCATGCAATATCCGGGTACTATCAAAGTTAATGTTATCCGCGAAACGCGGGCAGTGGAGTTTGCAAAATAATGGATGGGTTTATGAGAGCAGAACGACGTCAATGGCTTGAAAGTTTGGACGCCCGACCGTCCGGAGCCGCTGTCTTGTTGGAGGATGTTGAGGGCCGAGCTTTGATCGTTAAGGCAAACTACAAGACGTATTGGGCGTTGCCGGGAGGTATGGTTGACACTGAAGAATCACCACTAGTGGCAGCGCTACGGGAAGTAAAGGATGAAGTTGGTATCGATATCAATCCAAGCGATGTGTCATTGATGGGTGTGGCGCAGCGCATGGGTGACGGGTTCATTACCTACCAATTCATCTTTACGGCGTCCATCAAAGAGTCACAAGTCAAGGCCATCAGTCCACACGATCCAGAGATCGAAGAATGGCGATTCATCAGTAAACAGGAAGTGCTGAAAGGTGAATTGCCGTTACCATGGTCATTGAAAGCGTGGGCTCACGACCAGTCGGGGTATTTTGAAACCGCCATTGCTGATGATGACAATGCTGATACTGAAACAATTGTATTCTCCACAACTGGTGGTGACGAAAGCAGTAGTAGTGATACGCCAGTGCGCAAGGGCGCTTCTGGACGACTATTCATCACCCGTCACGGCGAAAGCGAGTGGAATTTGCAGGGCAAATGGACCGGACTGACAGATGTTGGCTTGACAGAAAAAGGCATCTCAGACACGGTGCGACTGGGTCAGTTATTGAAAGATACGACTTTTGACGTGGCGTATACTTCTGCCTTGAAGCGCACTCATCAGACACTTGACGCGTTGCTTAAAGGCGCAGAAATTACCACATTACCAACCATTCATGCAGCAGAACTCAACGAGCGCGACTATGGTACATTGACAGGTAGTGACAAGTGGGAAGTCAAAGATCAGATTGGTGAAGAGGCATTCAATGGCATTCGCCGCGGTTGGGACTATCCAGTACCAGACGGTGAAACGTTGAAAGATGTGTATGCGCGAGTCGTGCCATACTTTGAAACAGAGATATTGCCGCGACTACAGGATAGCGAGAATGTGCTGTTGGTGGCACATGGTAATTCCATCCGCGCCTTGGTGAAATATCTTGACCAAATCCCAGACGACAAGGTCGCAGACTTAGAAATGCCGTTTGGTAAGATCTTAGTTTATAGCTTTGATCATGACCACGCGTTGCCAGTTGATAAGGCTGAACGCTCCGTTGACGTCTCACCGAGCAAAGCGTAAGAATAGCTGTAAATTACAGCTACAACAAGACTAGCTTTTACTGCGTCAATGTGCTACAATACCTTGCAGGTAGTTACCTCATTTCGGGGTGTGGCGCAGTTGGCTAGCGCGCGCGGTTTGGGACCGTGAGGTCGAAGGTTCGAGTCCTTTCACCCCGACCATCGAAGTAATATCAGATCCACGCCATGGAAGTATGGCGTGGATTTTTCAATTGACATAACAGCTAGAGACTAATCTTGGTGGATTATCGTAACTGTTTATCTCGGTCGCTCAGCGGCAATGTTTTGTGCCGTATGCGCCAAGGCGTCAATCTCAAGTGATCTGAGGTTTTCAGTCGGTATCCCGCGTCGCTCCAAAGCTTTAGCTATCAAAAAATCAGCTATCGTTGGATTCTTTGGTAGTAACGATCCGTGCAGGTAGGTCGCTATGGTGTTATGAAGCCTGACTCCTTCAGTGCCGTCAGTATTGTTGTTGCCAGCACCGCGTACCACCTTGCCCAGTGGCTGGACTGTGTCGTCCAGGAATGTCTGGCCGCTGTGATTCTCATAGCCAACGATTGTGCCAAATTGGTCACTTTCCAGAGTGATATTGCCGATGAGCCGTTCCTCTCCGGCGGTTGTGTCCACTGGCAGCACGCCAATGCCACGAATGATGGAGCCGTCGTTGGTAACAAATTGTCGCCCAAACAACTGATACATACCACAGATAAGCAACATGGGAACGCCGTCATTTGCCAGAGTTTTCAATTCCTCACCGCGTGACAGCAAGTCGTCTTGAATGGCCAACTGCCCAGCGTCTTGTCCGCCGCCACCGACAAAGATATCTCCAGTTGAAAAGTCAGTTGTGTCTCCTGGATTATGGTCAATGATTTCGACACCAAAGCCCCGCCATTCCAGCCGTTTTTTGAGCGTCAAGGTGTTGCCCCAGTCGCCGTAGAGGTTCATGTCTTTGGGGTATAGTTGGATGATTTTGATCGTTGTCATGAAATATCCTCCACATCTGTTTTTTCGCTCAACAACCGTCGTAGGGTGGTCATGGTGGTATAGCTACAAAAGATCTGTTTTGGCTCTGTGGGTGCTTGTGCCAAAAACTCATCCAACGCTTTTGCCAAATCTGGTTCGACAGCACCAACGGTGACCTCGTCATAGTTCAGTCGCAGTGCCATGTCATAGGCTCGAACGCCACTGACCACGCTGACATTCTCCAGCACAGAAAAATCAACATCCCACAGCCAGCTCATGTCGCGACCGTCCGCATAGTTATCATTGATGGCGATCATAGTATGATGCTGTCGTTTACCGAAAGACAACAAGCTGAGCCGAAAGCCACTGGGGTTTTTGACCAACAGGAGGTCAATGGACGTACCATTGTAGGTGATAGTCTCGCCGCGACCAAACGCTGGTTTGACCTTTGACAGCGCGTCTAGCAAGACAGGAATTGGTGCTTCTGGTACGATGGTTCGAACGAGCGCCAAGGCCGCCGCCGCATTCAACAGGTTATATACACCACTAAGCGCAACCTCAGTTCTGTGACGTGTGCCATCTATCAAGAACTCAGCGCCTTGTTCCGCTACAGCTGTGAGTACCACTTCTGCAGGTACCGATTCATTGGCTACAGCATCACCAGTCTTCAGGGAATCATCGGTCGGCATCAGTCGCAACAGGTCAGTCGTTAAACCAAAATAGGTTGCTGCTGCCGAGGTTTTTTCATGGATGCGAAAGACCCGTGGATCGTCACGATTCAAAACTACACGTTCGGTGGTGGCTGCCGCAATTTTTTCCAAAAAACCGGCTGCAGTGTCTATTTCACCAAATCGGTCTAGCTGGTCACGCATGACGTTGAGCAGTAGCGAATATTTTGGCTGCACCTGTTGTACAAATTTAACAGCCCAGGCTTCGTCCAGCTCTAGGACTGCGATGTCGGCTTCCAATTTACCTCGCTGGTTAACAGCACCCAATAGTGCCGCTGCCACACCACGAGAAAAATTACTACCAGTACGGTTAGTGAAGACTTTGAGGCCTGTCGCTTCCAACAGCTCGACGACGATTTTTGTTGTCGTAGTTTTGCCGTTGGTTCCCGACACTACGACTACGCCGTAGGGCAAATCTTGTAGCGCGCGAGGGATGAAGCCTGAATCAATTTTTTCTACCACCAGGCCCGGCAAGGCCGAGCCGCCGCCGCGTAATCTCATGCCGCCACGGACAGCTTTACCGATGGCGGTTGTCACTATGTGTCGAATCATATAGAGATATTATAGCACCAACCGCTCGAGTCGTGATATACTGATAGTATGTTTTTGGTGGGAATCTTTCAGTGGTGGTATGGAACTGGACTATATAAGCATGTCAGACAAGTGTACGCTGGTCTGCTAAAAACGGCTGATTTTTTCTCAATTGGTTTGCTGCTCAAGACCTTGTTTAATCCATTTCGGCAAATATCTGCTGGTGTGGTGCAGGGCGGATTGCCAGAGCAATTTCGAGCGTTTCTTGATAGATCATTTTCCAGGGTGTTTGGCGCATTTTTGCGGACAATCTTGATAGCAGTTGGGCTTATTTGCCTTCTGGTTAGAATGTTGTGGAGCGTGCTGATCATTGCGGCTTGGCTGCTGCTGCCACTGGCGCCACTGATAGGCATCATCTTTTGGCAAATGGGAGTAGCATCATGAATATTGAGCCGATAATTCGCTATGACAGCCAGCGGTCACAAAAGGCGCGATTTTCGGTTCGTTTTGGTGATGTTTGGCATTTACTACTGGGTCTGTGTAGTCTAGCGATGATCTTGTTGGGCTGTTGGTCGGTGGTTCATCACGGACCAGTTGGTTGGCTCTTGGTGGGTATGAGCGGTCCATTTGTGATGCTGACTATTTGGTGGCAGGGTGATCTCAAAACTGCTGAAGTGAGCAAGCATCCGACGGCACTTGATGATGTCATGGCTGCAGATTTGCTGGGTCAATTGAGCAAAAACCCAACGCCACAAGAATTAGTGATGGCTATCTCAAAAACTCGGGCTGGTCAATTTTTGGCGGTGCGCCTTGGGCTGACGCCGAACTTCCTGAGTAACATTGCGTCCGATGATCCACGGATGACCGACGCTATCTGGCAAGCGGCGATTGACATCTGGCAGGAAACCAATAGCCCCAAAGTGACGGGCGCGGTCGTCGCAGCAGCCATCGTTAAAGTGTTCCCGAGCCATGACGCTATTTTGGCAAGTTTGAAGCTGGATTTTCAGGATGTGCTGGAGGGAATTCGCTGGTATGAGCGGCTGAAAGCGCTGGTCGAAGATTTCAAAGAAAAACCGCTGCGCACTGGCGGTATAGCGCGAGATTGGTCGTTTGGTTATACGCCGCTGCTCAGCCGATTTGCTCAAAACCTGAGTCAGCAAGTGTCGGGCGGTACGATCATGACGCGTTTGGATGCGCATACTGACGTGTTGGATCAAATGCTACAGATTTTCAATACGGGCGGTCGTCAAAATGTTGCCTTGGTTGGTCCAGATGGTGTCGGCAAAAGTACGCTCATCGCGGCGTTTGCAGAAATGTTGATCGATGGACATAAGGAAGTGCCGTCCAATTTGCTATATCAGCAAGTATTCTTGCTGGACGCGTCAGCGCTGATTTCTGTGGCAGGTGGTCGTGGTGAATTGGAGCAGTTAGTAATGAGACTACTCAATGAAGCGTTTGCCTCAAAAAATGTTATTTTGTGTTTGGAAAATGCCCAGCTGTTTTTCGAAGAGGGCGTTGGTTCGGTGGATATGAGCAATTTACTACTGCCAGTCCTGGAGGCGGGTCGCCTGCGTATCATTTTGTCCTTAGATCAGCAGCGATTTTTGCAAATTTCTCAACGTAACACCCAGCTGGCTCATGCGTTAAATACGCTAGCAGTCCAGCCGACGGATCGTGCTGAAACCATGAAAATTATGCGCGACCAATTGATCTCCTTTGAACATCAATTTAGCGTGACGTACATGTTGCAGGCGCTCAATGAAGCGTATCGAGTTGGTGACCGCTACGTCCAAGATTTGGCTATGCCAGGGCGAGCACTGAAAGTATTGGAATCAACCGCCAGCATCTCCAAGGGTGGTCTCATCACCGCGCAGTCAGTTGATGATGCGGCGGAAAAAACCATGGGCATCAAGATCGCTGCGGCCTCTGGTGGTGATGAACGTGAAAAATTGTTAAACCTTGAATCATTGATTCACCAGCGCATGATCAACCAATCACGTGCCGTGTCGGTGGTGTCCGACGCCATCCGTCGAGCGCGCGCTGGCGTGAGAAATCTTGATCGCCCCATCGGCACTTTCCTATTTTTGGGGCCAACTGGTGTTGGTAAAACTGAATTGTCAAAGGCCTTGGCAGAAGTATACTTTGGGGGCGAGGGCAATTTGGTGCGGTTGGACCTAAACGAATTTGTTCGCGCCGAGGACGTTGCTCGTTTGATTGCTGACGGCGCAAATGATCCGCTGAGCTTGACGGCTCAGGTGCAAAAAGCGCCGTTCTCGGTAGTGCTGCTCGATGAGATAGAAAAGGCGCATCCGCAAGTGCTGACGACGCTGCTGCAGTTGCTAGATGAAGGTATTCTGCGTGATGAGAAAAACCGAGAAGTTAGTTTTCGCGACTGCATCGTCATTGCGACGTCAAATGCTGGTGCTGACCGCATCCGTGAATACATCGAGCGTGGCTATCAGCTGGAACAATTTGAACAAACCTTCATCAATGAACTGATCAATGCCAATTTGTTCCGTCCCGAGTTTCTGAACCGATTTGATGAAATTGTGTTGTTCCGTCCTCTAGGCAAAGCTGAACTATTGCAAGTCATCGACTTGATTTTGGCGGGAGTTAACCGTACGCTTGAGCCTCAGAAAATTCAAGTTGCCGTCGAACCCGAGGGCAAGCAGCTACTCGTTGATGCTGGATACGATCCACGCCTTGGTGCGCGACCTATGCGACGCGTTGTGCAGCGCGCTGTCGAAAATACTGTTGCCAAGCAGCTGTTAGCGGGCACAGTTGCGCCAGGCAGTACAACCATCATCACTGCTGAGCAAATTCGCGCGGCAGTAGGTGAGGCCCCGAGCGACCGTCAGATTAGCTAGATGCTGCGGTATCAAAAAACCTCTGCAGTCTGTTTGCAGAGGTGTGAGTATCGTGTGTGGTACCCCGCACAGGAGTCGAACCTGCAACCTTCGGTACCGGAAACCGACGCTCTATCACTTGGATAGATCAACTCTACTACCATTATAACATAGCTTTTGCATGAAGTTGTTGTAATTTTGTATTAACACAATGAGTATACCTTTTTGTTGTATTTAGACTTTGATGACCGAGCATTTCATTAACATATCTTATATCAACGCCACGATTTAAAGCCTTTGTAGCGAAACTATGACGTATTGTATGAGGAGTTACATTTTCAAATTTGGAATTCAAACAGGCAAAGAAAAATATATGACGAACAGAATATGGTGTTATCCTACTACGAGGACCTTGATTTGTTAAAAACAGAGCAGGCGAATCGTCAGAACGAGTAGATAAATAATCATCAATAGCGGCTTGAGTATCTGCATTAATAAAACAAAGGCGCGGATCTTTAGACTTACCTATAACCTCAAAAGATCCATCACGAATATCGCCTCTATTTAATGCACACAATTCACCAACACGAATACCAGACGTAGCCAATAAACGAATAATAGCTATATTACGAAGACGATTGACGGAAGAGTAACCACGACACTGACGACCAACAACATTAATAAACTCATCAAGTTCACTCTCAGTTAAAAACTTTGTTTTTGTTTTCAAACGCTTTGGCAAAATAATATCTGAATAATCCATGACACGATATTTATGCTTATTTAAATACTTCAAAACTTGCCGCAAATGAGAAGCACGCATGCCAACAGTATCACTACAAACATTAGTAGCAATGTAAGCACGCCATTCAGAAATATCATCAACACGAACACGACGCAGAGAAATATCACCAAAAAAACGAACCAAAGAGCGACAAGTATATTCGTAATTATCCAAAGTAGATTGTGCAAATCCACGCGGAATGAGTACGTTAACACGATACATTAAAAAAGCTTTTGAAATTTTCATAAAAAACCACTTTCTACCCTCCAAATTATGTTGTATAATTACACCATATATCACAAAAAAAGAAAAAAAGGAGAAAAAAACGTGAATAGCTTTAATATGGCAAATAATATAGGGTCTAGCCTAGGAGCGGCAGGATTAATCATTGTCATAATACTGGCAATACTCGGCATTCTTATGCCTCTATTCGTGGCTGGAATATATGGCTCAGTCAAAAGGATCGAAAAACTGCTCAAGGAAATGCCTGAGATGAAAGCTAAATACACCAACGAACAGATAAAGAGAGCAACGAAGCCATATGTGAGAGAAGAGGGGTCTGTGTACCCAACAATTCCAAATAGCGAACGTTAAAGAAAAAATTAACAAAAAACAAAAGAATACAATAAAAAAGGATACTTATCCTTTTTTATTTTTGTTTGATCACCATTCGGCGCCTAACCTTTCTCCGTTTTTTCTGTTTGTTGTTTGTGTTTTTTTTAGGCTTTTTGTTGTTTTGTTTGTTTTTTTCTCTTTCCTTATCAATATCTTTCCATTATACAGGGCAAAATAATTTTTCAAGATAGTGTAGTCAGGAACAATTGCTATTTTATTTTTAGATGTATTGTTCGCTGTACCTCCATCTTGATAAATGATTTTTAACCCTGTAACCCAGACTGCGTCATTGATAAGATGAAAGGAGTCGTAGGATGACAAGAGTGATAAAGCTTAAAACCGCTCATAGAGGCATACCGATATATCGTTGGTATGGCTCAGACGGTAGCAATGGACTCGCTGTGGTCAATTTTGACGATGAAAAGAAGTACAGTTACTTTGAGTCGATCAAAGAAGCAAAGCAATATATCGACGAGGAGTTGCCTGCATAGGCAGCTCCTTTTTTTTTATTTTTCAAGGCGGTAGCAGTCTGGTTTGTTGGAATATGCCCGGCAGCGACTGCGGCTGTCGCGGTGGTTGGTAGAGCGGTTGCGGCGTTGAGGTTGGTGTTTGTGGTTTTGGTGGCGCGAAGATGTTGTAAATGGCGTCTAGCGTTGGATCTGGGGTAAACTGGTAGATGGCCAGGTGGTGTTCGTCGGATTGGTAGGTGAGGTTGTCGTCGTGGATGTAATGCACGATGCCCAGCTCTTCAAGTGACTCATAGTGTTTTTGTGGTTTATTGAGGTTTTTGGACGCCCAATAGCGACGTTTGTTAAAAGTTAAGATCATTTCCTTTGTGATGTACTTCGTGAGGTAAGCGGCAGCTTTGGCTTGGTCGTCGTCTAATTCTTGGGCATTAGTGAAACCAGCGGTAAACCCTGTAAGATTGTAGACGCGTTTGCCGTTTTGAATCACTTTAGACCTATGGAAATGTCCGTTGTAGTTTTTGATGAGGGCGTGGAAGTGTATGGCTTTGTCTTTATGAAATTCAGGAACTATTACATACGCAAAATCTGGCGAATGCTTCTTTTGACGATTTAACCAATATCTCATAATGTTTGATGCCTCTTCAACAGAGTAGCGATCGACCTTTTGTGGATTAAAAGTAAAAGTAACAAAATGAGAGAAATTATTTGATAAAGCATAATCAAAGATAGCAGTACGTGTACGACGCAATGACTCTTCAATGGCTTTTTCTGATGGATCAGTAGCACTGCGTTTTGGCCTATAGCCTGGACGTGGTTTCGGAATTATAAGTGGACGATCAAAGATGGTAACTTTATACATAGTTGGATACTCTTTCGTTATATGTTCAATAACAGTTAATGGTTGGTTCACGGTTACATTATCCCTCTATCTAACTATGTGTTGTATCTGTTAAGCGCTTGTTAAGTGTTGGGGTATCAAGTACGGCTAGGCTACGCCTAGCCGGGGCGGCCGGCGTGCAGCGCACGCGCCGGCCTTACCCCTTGGCTATCAGCGAAAACCTACTCTTTTATCCATTTTTTTACTAATTTTGGCATGTTTTCGGGACATGTACGGAGCCTCTTCAATAGGAAGAGCTGATGACCATATCTTCTGGAAGGTATCGTACACCTCACGATCCTTAACAGTGTGCCAAAATATACCAGTCTTTTTTATGCGGCCAATCAAACTACCATCACGAGCCTGTTCAATTTCCATACCATCGTAAGCACGTAATGTAGTTAAACAACCTGCTATAGTATTGCAGATGATGATATTATCACATTGCTCACGCAAAGCCTTTGAAACACGCATAAATAACTGAGAAGTACCAAGAATCAATTTACGCTGTTTACGCTGTTGTGATATCTCCGCAAAAATAGTAATAGGAGTATCTTTAGACTCAAGAGAGTTAAAATAAGCATGAATCTCATCAATCAGATAAATAACACCGTAAAAACCATTATTGACCTGAGTAAGAACCGTATGCAAATCTTGAACCTCAGAAAAATGAATATAATCACGCTCAGGATCAAATTGACTATTTCTAGCATCAATATCAGAAATATGCTCAACCGAACCCGTTAGCGGATCGGTAACAGTTGCGTTGGCGTACTCAGGCGAAACCCGAACATCTTGCCTTGAGCGGTTTTGGGTATTGTAGCACATCTGGAGGTATCCAGATGCGCTGATAGCCCTGTAACCGCTCAGCGACAAGTTCGTAACCAAAATGGCTTTCGGATACTTTGCCTTTAAGCGAAGAGCTGCCCGTACGGCGGAAATAGTCTTACCAGAACCCTGGCGGCCACAATAGATCTGTGTACCAAAATACGGGAAAAAATCGGGATCCTTGGCAGCACGACGATCAGCTAAGAAAGCAGAAAGACGCGGCCTAAATTCCTTTTTGATGGATGAAATATAAGACATATTACCTCACTATACCCTTAAGAAAAATAAATAAACGGAATAAATAAAATGTAAACTTATAAACAGGGAAGAAGACAAAAACCATAAGAATAGTAGAAATAAAGAAATAATAAGCAGGATAACCAAACAACCAAACAAAAACCAATGTTATGCGAGAAATAGCGTCAACAGCAGCAGTAGTATCAACAGAAGGAAGAGAAACCACTAACAGATGAACCGGCACAAGAATTAAAACAAAAGAATGAATAACCAGTTTTATTGTAGAAACAATTAAAAACGTTAACATTTAAAATCGCTCCTCAAAAATCTTTTTTAAAAACATGTACAACAAATATAGTGTAATTGCAAATAGAAACGCTGAAGTAAAATAACGAATCTTCTGCATATTCTTATAACCACCAATAGAGCGCTCAAAAGAGCAAATGTCAGGATTAAAATCAGAACCAAAAACCTTAGACTTTAATAAATAAATATGAGATGCAGAATCATGATGCGTAGGAGAAAAAGAATTATTACAATACGCATCAACGCCACCAACAGTAGGAGGAACAAACGAGCCCAAAAGCTTATTTAGAGAAGAAACAGCAGAATAAATAGGGGCAAGAGTGTTCTTAAAATCATCTGAAATAGATTGCACACTAAAAAGATCAGAAAAATTATCTGGAATAAATAACCACTTAAGCAACTTTAAAAGACTATTATTCTCTGAAAAATCAAAAATACCAACAATAAAAGAAATAATAGATCTTAGGAATGTCAAAATATTACCAAAGTGACAGCCAATGTCTAAACCACAATTGTCATTAAATCTAAATGAGGAAGTACCAGGAAGATGAAGAGGTTTACGATTAGGAAAATTCTTAGACAAAGACGGATCAACATTCTCATACTTACCAGAAAAATGATAAAGAGAAGAATTACTATAATTCATGATGTAATTCTTCATTGAAGTAGAATAAGCAATCTTACCATTCGTATCTATATTATAAGACTTAAAAGAAACACTCTGATTGATCAATAAAAAATTAACATAATAACCATAAGCACCATTACCAGACTCAATATTAAGCTTACTATTAGAGTTAGAAACGACTACATAAACATCATTATAATCACCCTGTGAATTTTTTAGTTTACGCTGTACAACAATGGCTGTGCCAGCTTCAAAAGATTTTGTAATAAAATTACAATGCTCATCAGAATATCCAGAATACCATTTTGACGAATCGCAAAAATAGTCCTGATAATAATCGGTTACATCTTTAATATCCTTATTAACATAACCGATCTTCAAACTATCCGTAACAGGTAATTGTGGCTTTTCGGAAGACTGAGCATAAACCGATAAAGGATTAAAAAACAAAGAAAAGCCAACTAGTACCGTGAATAAGAGGGAATACCTTTTTACTAGTTGGCTCATTTTTGCCTCCTATCAACAAGAAACCAAAAAATATACCAAATAGGAAGAATTATTGACAGCACTAACGTAAAGACAAATAATCTCATCTATGACCCCTTCTATGAAAACGAAATTGTAAAGCAATCTGAAGCGAGATCCACAACGCAATGATTACGCCAACTTTCTGCTCAAATGTCATAAAAAACTACCTTATATTGCGCACAGCACCAATCGTAAATTCATAAAAAACACTGAAAACAAAAATCAAACCAGCCAATAACGCCGTAACAGGTAGCAAATACACAACCATATCTGCTACTGTTTTGATAATCAGATTAATAATCTCAGCATTAGCCATTATTTTTTAACACCCGCAATCTCAGGAAAACGTTGACGCATTTCTTTTAAACGCGCTTCTGACAAAGTTGACTTACCTACAACAATAGAACCTAAAATTTTAGCTATTTTGTAGCTGATAAAAAGATTGATTGATAAAAGGATAAAAATTATCACGGACTAACTCCTATTCGTTAAAAATAATTTCATTGAGGAGGTGAAATGAACGTCAATGATCATTCTGTCACCTCCTGTGGTGGACAATCGTATTACACTTTGCCCTTCAAACCACGGTTCAACATTCGACGAGCGAAGTTGATACCAAAGATCACAGCAACAACACCAATGATCATACCCATGTTGTCAGAGATGGTTGTGGTGATCGTATCAGTAAATGTGGTTACAGTATTTGCTGGAAAAATACTAGCCATAAAAATGCACCTTATAATTTAATATTTGCTAGAGGTATCGACCAAGCCCCTATTATCAGAGAGAACGACCAGATGAAAAATCATCGGCAATCGCTAATAATGCTTTATCATTCTTTCTGATACGTGATTCAAAACTTACATCCTCATTACCAATCGAAAAGACAACAACAAGACGAGAATATTTCACAGTTTTACCTGCATCATCTTGAAATTCACGATCATCAACATAACATCGAGCAATCTTATGTCTTAGATCGGATGGCAACTGTTGTGGCCGTGATTGTGGTTGATATTGTGGTTGTGATGGAAAATCTGCCATTTCTAAACTCCTCTACATGGCTTATTTTTATTTGAGGCATAAAAAAACCTCTGTAGAATTAATCTACAGAGGTATGAGCATCATCTTTGGTACCCCGCACAGGAGTCGAACCTGCAACCTTCGGTACCGGAAACCGATGCTCTATCCAGTTGAGCTAACGGGGCGTGTCAACTCGTCAGTAAAGATTTCAAGGTGATTATGACGAATATGGTACACCCGGCAGGATTCGAACCTGCGACCCCTTGGTTCGAAGCCAAGTACTCTAATCCGCTGAGCTACGGGTGCATACCGAGTTAAATTATACCATACTTATCATTTGATGAAAATGACACAGTATATCAAGGGTGGTATAATATCACCATATGAATATTTCCACAGACATTTCTCTCAAACAATACACCACCATGCAAGTGGGCGGTAACGCACGTTTTTTGACAGAAGCCACGGCAGTGGAGGAGGTTCCACAGATATATCACGATGCCCAGTCGCGACAATTGTCGGTTTTTGTGTTGGGTGGCGGCAGTAATGTGATCGCCAAAGACGAAGGTTTTGAGGGTGTTGTGCTACTCAATCGTATCAAGGGCTTTGAGGTTGTGTCAGAAGATGAGCGGTCAGTAACGCTCAAAATTGGTGCTGGTGAAGTTTGGGACGAAGTGGTAGCGCGAACGGTAGATATGGGCCTGAGTGGGATTGAAGCGATGTCTGCTATCCCCGGCACGGCTGGAGCTGCGCCAGTACAAAACGTTGGTGCGTATGGGCAGGAGATAGCAGATACTTTGGTAGAAGTTGAAGCGTATGATTCAGCTACAAACACTATGGTTGTCTTACCAGCTGAGCAATGCCATTTTTCTTACCGCCACAGTATTTTCCGCGGTTCACAGATGGGTCGCTATTGCATCACGGCCATCACCATTCGCTTGTCGCGCCGCGCTCCACAGCCGCCATTTTACGCTGGTTTGCAGCGATATCTCGATGAGCATCACATCACCGATTACACCCCGGCAGCCATTCGCCAAGCAGTAATTGCCATTCGACACGATAAACTGCCTGATCCGACCGTGACGCCCAATAGCGGCTCATTCTTTAAGAATGCCATGGTTAGTCAAGAGACGCTGGATGCGATTCGTCAAACTCATCCTGATGTACCAAATTACGCTATGCCAGATGGGACTTATAAAATTCCGACTGGTTGGCTGATCGATCAAGCGGGCTTCCGCGGCAAAGAGCTTCACAACATGAAAATCCACGATAAAAACGCGTTAGTACTGACCAATCCTCATGCCGCAACCTATCATGACCTCGAATCTGCTCGCCAAGCCATCATCCAGGCAGTGTATGATCAATTTCATGTCCGCATTGAGCAAGAACCATTAGAATTATAGGCTTGCACTGACGACCATTTCTGGTTATGCTTATACTATGAGTCGACGAACTGGTTTCACGGTTGTGGAAGTGATTATCGTGATGGCTATCATGGCTATTTTGCTGGCCATCGGTACCGTTAGTTTTCGGTCATATCAAGTTTCAACTCGTGACAAAACACGTGAGGGTGATATCACGACTATTCAAAATTATCTAGAATCATTATATCCTCGCGAACTGCGCGACTCGTCAAACAATATCATCAAATCGGCTGGTAGCTATCCAGCGCATGCGGTCAATGGGGCGGGCGGTAGCGCCATGACTGACGCACTTTTCGATCAAATATTTTCCGAACTACCAGATGCTGCAAAGAAGGGTCCGCTGCCAGGAGAGAAATTTGTCTCCGCTGGTGTTTTGCAGTATGGATCACACTCGACCCCGCTAAATCGCTCAATGCTGATGTCGTATACGAGCGACTACAATACTCATAAACCATCAGGTTACGCCAACGGTGCGTACGCGTATTTTGCTATCAACCGTTCAGGTAACCGCTGTATCACCTTGACTGACGAATGTCAGGGCTACATCATCATGTATCATCTCGAGGGTCAGCCCCTTGAGTGGAAAATAGTGGAGAAGAGTCGGTGATGAAAAAAGGTTTTACGGTTGTTGAGCTGATGATTACACTGTTTGTTGCGTCACTTTTCATCATCAGTGGTTACCAGCTGTACCAGGTAGTAGTGTTTCGTGGTAGCGATGCCCGCAAATTGTCGGAGGCTAGCACTTTGGCGTACGAAGTGCTGCGGTCTGAAGGCACCTATCAAGAGATATCGCAACTCTGCTTTGGCTCATCTCATCCTGAACAGACCATCACTCGTACCAATGCGCTGCTCGGAACGGTAAATATCACGCTTAAGCGTTGCCGTGTTCAGCCAAACGTTGGAGTAATGCGCGTGACGGCTACTGCCAAGTATGACAATCCAGCAAAGGAAGTTTCTCATGCGGTCTATGTCTCACAGTAAGTCTCAGCGCGGGTTTACGCTGGTGGAGATGTTGGTGATATCGCCATTGGTGATCATCATTTTGGCGGGCATCGTTGGTATCGTTATCAGTTTGACGACGGAGTCCATGCGTACGACTGCTCGTTCTCAGCTGCAAAACGAAGTGCAGGCGGTGCTGGATCGTATGGAAGAAGACGTGCGTACTAGTCTGGTTATCAACCCTGACTCATCATTTGCGCTAAGTACCAATAATTTTGTCACCAACAAGAACCCACTAGCAACCGACCGGCGACTGGTCAAAAAGGACTGTTCAGTGGCGAGCGCTGGGCTCCTGCTCGAAGAAGCCTTGTCATACAACCTGGAGTATTCAGTTTCCGGCTCAAAGCTCATGAGAAAAGTCTCCATGAATGCGTGCCAAACGTCGCCAAATACCTGGCAGCGTCCAAAGACAGAAACCGTGATGTCGTCAAATTCTGCAACTGATTTACAGATTGACTATATCAATATTTCCAGTTCTGAACCAAGTGCTGTCAGGATCAAATTGACCGCCAAACGTCAAGTTGCAGGTAGTGAAATCAGCTACACTGGCATCATGTATGCCAGGTCGCTCAACGCACAATGATAAAATGCTTGTGTTTTTAAAACTGCTCTGATACAATCAAAATTGTTAATAACTTAACCAAAAAATAGGGGGCAAATCAGAAATGATTTCTTCAAACAAAACTAAAGGTTTCACACTTGTTGAGCTTTTGATCGTGATCGTTGTTATCGCGATTTTGGCAGCAATCTCAATCGTTGCCTACAACGGTGTAACACAAAAAGCACGTGACGACGAACGTCAATCAAACGCACGCAACCTCGTCAACGCAGCAGCATCTTTCAACTCTAGTGCAGAGGACGACAAGTGGCCTACTGTTTCTGAGGTAGGTGGCTACAGTACTATTAAGGTTCCAGCTACAGTTATCAGCGCGACTGACGGTACTGCACCAACACCATCTAACAAGAACCACTATGGCTACGAGTTCTGCAAAGACGGTGGTGTAACAACAAACCAGTCTGAAGCAACCGGTGTGAAGGTTAAATACTGGAAAGACGTTGATGCTGGTACTGACCACGTGAAAGAGATTACAACTGGTAAATGTAACTAGTTTTAACTTAGCAACACGCTAATAATAAAATACCTCAGGTATAGCCTGGGGTATTTTATTAAGTTCTTAGGTTTGTTGCCTAGCTCTTAGTGTAAGGAAGCGGAAAACTCTTCGCTAAAGACCCAGTTTTTTGTTTGAGTTCAGCGTGAGCGCTTGGGTCATCTGTCTGAATTGCCGTAATGATCCACTCAGCAATTTGCTTGGTTTCATTTTCTTTCATGCCGCGCGTCGTTACTGCTGGTGTACCAAGGCGCAAGCCGCTTGGACGAAATGGCGGTAGGGTGTCGTTTGGGATGGCGTTGGCGTTAGCGGTGATGCCACTAGCCTCCAGCCGCTCCTGGGCGGTTTTACCGTCGATACCAAAGCTGCCATACACGTCTGCCAGCACCAAGTGGTTACTGGTGCCACCTGTTACCAATTTCAAGCCGCCGCGTTTCAGCTCATCTGCCAGCACGGCCGCATTCTTTACGATTTGCTGGGCGTATGCTGCAAACTCTGGACGTAACGCCTCGCCGAAAGCTACCGCTTTGGCGGCAATGGTGTGCATGTGTGGGCCACCTTGAGTGCCAGGAAAAACTGCTCTATCGATGAGCGTTGGTAAGTTCTCCAAGGTTTTTTCCGGTCGTTTCAAAGGATTACCGACAACGCCTTTTGACAAAATCAAGCCACCGCGCGGACCGCGCAGGGTTTTGTGCGTGGTAGTGGTGATAACGTGAAAGCCATAGTCAAACGGATTGTTGGCCTGACCGCCGACGATCAGCCCAGCGATGTGCGCCATATCCGCCATCAGCATGGCGCCGACTTCGCGTCCAATCTCGGCAAACTTGGCGTAATCCAGCTCCCGTGGATAAGCCGAAAAGCCCGCCAAGATGATCTTTGGCCGATGTTTCAGTGCCAAGTCACGAATTGCTTCATAGTCAATCTCACCCGTCTCGACATCTTTGATGCCGTAGCGGACAAAGTTATACTCGCGGGCTGAGCGGGTGACTAGTGCACCGTGGGTCAGGTGTCCGCCGTGCGCCAAATCCATCGCCAGGATGGTGTCGCCAGGCTCACACCACGCATAATACACCGCCTCATTGGCCTGGGCGCCGGAGTGCGGCTGGACATTGGCGTGATCAGCGCCGAACAGTTTTTTAGCGCGGTCAATCGCTAACTGCTCAATTTGATCGGTATTATGCTGCCCGCCATAGTAGCGTCGACCAGGGTAACCCTCAGAATATTTGTTGGTAAATACGCTGCCGAGCGCCTTGAGCACGTCTGGTGAAACGTAGTTTTCACTGGGGATGAGCTCTAGCCCTGCTTGCTGTCGCTCAATTTCCGCAGCGATGAGTCGTTCAATTGCTTGATCTTCCATGTCAATTTCTCCTATATGACCTCATTATACCATTTGTACTATTATATCATTTGTGATATACTGCCGGCATGAATACAGATCGATACATCCAAAAGATCGGTACGCTCATTGCGGAAAATCGTCAACGAAAAAATCTGACGCAGGCCCAATTAGCTAATGCTTTGGGAACGTCTCAGAGCGCAATCAATCGTATTGAAAGCGGTAAACAAAATCTCAGTCTTGAAATGTTGTCGCGCATCTCGGAGGTATTGAGCCATAACATTATGTTGCTTAACAAAACTGGTAAGATCAATTTCCGCGTTTCGGGTGGACACAAATTGTCTGGTAGTATCGATGTAAAAACAAGTAAAAATGCCGCCGTGGCTTTGCTGTGCGCTAGCTTACTCAACAAAGGTAAAACGACATTGCGGCGGGTGTCGCGCATCGAAGAAGTTAACCGCATCATCGAAGTGCTTAACTCCATCGGTGTCAAAACAAGGTGGCTAGCAGGTAATGACTTGGAAATCACGCCGCCAGCTCGGCTGAGGCTAGAAGACATGGATATCGCTGCCGCCAAGCGTACTCGCACTGTGCTAATGTTTCTCGGTCCGTTACTTCATCAGTACCATGACTTTCGGTTGCCATTTGCCGGTGGCTGTAATCTCGGTAAGCGCACCGTAGAGCCACACTTGTCAGGCCTGAAGCATTTTGGGATGCAGGTAGAGGCAGAACCAGACAGCTATCATGCGACAGTTAACGTCACGACGGGTGATCACACTATTGTCCTGACTGAACGTGGTGACACGGTGACTGAAAACCTCATCATGGCAGCGGCACTGTCACCAACCAAGACCATCATCCGCAACGCCAGCCCAAACTACATGGTGCAGGACGTTTGTTTCTACTTGGAAAAATTAGGCGTGAAGATAGAAGGCATCGGCACTACTACGTTGACCATCACCGGTAAAAAATCGATCAACCAACCTGTTGAATACGCACCGTCTGAGGATCCGATTGAGGCCATGAGCTTCATCGCAGCAGCCGTGGTGACTGATTCGGAGATTACGGTGCGCCGAGCGCCAATTGAATTTTTGGAAATTGAGCTAGCAACCTTGGCTGAAATGGGCTTGCGGTACGAGTTGAGCGAGGAATACCCAGCCGACAATGGCCGCACTCGTTTGGTGGACATCGCGCTGAAACACTCCAAGCTGGTTGCGCCAAAAGACAAGATTCATGCATTGCCGTTCCCAGGAATTAACATGGATAACTTGCCGTTCTTGGGGCTGATTGCCACCATGGCTGAGGGTCGGACCTTGGTGCATGACTGGAGCTATGAAAATCGAGCGATTTATTTCACTGAACTAAGCAAGTTAAACGCGCACATTGAGCTGGTCGATCCACATCGAGTGTATATCAGCGGTCCGACCAATTGGAAACCAGCCGACGTCATCGCGCCACCGGCGCTTCGACCAAGTGTTGTCGTCTTTTTGGCGATGTTGGCAGCACCAGGCCAATCAACCTTGCGCGACGTGTACTCCATCAACCGTGGCTATGAAGATCTGGCTCAGCGTCTGAACCGTTTGGGTGCGCAAGTTGAAGTCATCAACGAGTAACATCACCGCTTTGGGAACAAAAAGTGGAGATAATCTTTCATCATGCGCGCGCCAGAGATGATCGGCAGGTACGCTTTGAGCTGGCGATGAGTTAATTTTTCCAGCAGTGAATCATTTTGCATGATGCGTGCGGCTTTGTGCATGTTGAGATACAGTGAACGAACTTCTTCGTCGTAGTTTTTGCCACTAACTTCCAGGCAGGCAATTGGTTTGATGTCCGCCACGCCACCGTCGCTGGTGGAAATGAGTAATTTGAGATTGGCAATATCTTTTTCCCATGAGGTACCGCAAGCCTCCCAGCCAACTTCCGGCACGTTGATGGCGATATTTGAGCCAACTGCCAGGGCGCGGCCTAGCTCCTCATCATAATCTTGGATATAGTGAACGCGCTCTTTTAAGATGGGGTCAGCGTCTACTAGTTGTAAAATTTCAAGCAATCGTTGATACATCACGGTGTCGCCTTGGTGAACTTTTCCTGCCAAGATATAATGCGCATTATAATCCACCAAAATCTGCCGCAGGGCTTTCGGGTTGGTAAACGGCATGTATGGTCGCTTATAGTTGGCAAAGCGCCGTTTAAAGTCAAACAACAATGCATTCTCTGGTATTTGCACAGGGTGATTGTACTGGTCTTTGCGGTGCTGCAGCACGCGGTTCAAGGCAGTGCGGCCAGCTCGGTGCATGGCGCGGAGGTCTGACGCAGTTAATGTGTCGATTTTGGCATGAAAATTATCTGTCGGCAACCCAAACTTATCTATAATCCCGCTCTCGCTGTAGAGTTGTATGATTTCTGGTAGCACCCATGTCTCCAGGTCGATACCATTGGTGATGGCATGAAATTTGACCTTGTCGTTGTTGCGGTCGCGGAAATTCGCCACGCGGGCGTGCAGTTTGCTGACACCATTTTTGGCTTCAGTCAGCTCAATTGCCAGCAAGTTCGGCCGCAGACGGTCGTTACGAAATTGTTCCATCAGCCAGCAGCGCACGGCGTTGCTTTTGAGATTTGGCAGCACCAATTTCTCAAACTGTGAGCGGTGAAATTCTGGTTCAGCCGCTTGGAGTAGCGTGTGGTTGGTGTAGAGCGTGTGTTTGCGTACGTAAACGATTGCTTCATACAGATTCATGCCATTGGCGCATAGTTCGTCCAGTCGAGCTAATGCCGCAAAAATGGTCGCGGTTTCGTTGAGTTGGATGACGGCTGGTTTGATGCCGAGCAGCTTCAAGGCTTTATAGCCGCCAAACCCAAGTGCGACTTCTTGATACAACCGGTGATCACCCGAGCCTTCACCTTCGTACAATTGTCCAAAGTTTGGCTCTGAGATGGTGACAAACTGCGTCGAACCAAGTGCCTTTTTGAAGATGCTCAAACTGGCGTCAGGAAAACCGCGTGAGCTGACGGACACGTCGTCAATGTACTCAAAACCATAGTCTTGTGGTGAGACAGTTTCTGAAAATTCTTCCTGCGCTAGGTTAGTA
This sequence comes from uncultured Candidatus Saccharibacteria bacterium, assembly GCA_963532835.1. Classification (GTDB taxonomy): domain Bacteria; phylum Patescibacteriota; class Saccharimonadia; order Saccharimonadales; family Saccharimonadaceae; genus Nanosynbacter. The sequence continues at coordinate 19,137 of CAUSLL010000001.1, read as the reverse complement.
ATTTTTTGGTGCGATTCGCTGCGGTAAAATGGTGTGACTACCACAAATGGTACGTCTAATTTTTCGGCCACTCGCCGTGTGTCCGCTGCCAGTACGCCCAAACCACCACCACCTTTGATGCCATTGGCTTTGTCGTAAATTTCCATCGTCCAGTAGATATACGGCCTAGAATCAGACAGTTGATGAGTCAGGCTACTGCGTTCAATGATGTCATAAAACTCAGAGGCATCTTCGATGTCGTGTGGTCGGTATCTCGGTTTTTCTGTGTAAAAATATGGATCCATGATGCCCTTTATGGATGGGAATTATCGTAAATATTGGTGCGGGTGCGGAGAATCGAACTCCGATCTCAAGTTTGGAAAACTTGCATACTAACCGCTGTACTACACCCGCAAGCTTGTATCATTGTAGCAGAAAGATGCTATAATGTGAATACGCCCTGATAGCTCAGCTGGATAGAGCAGAGGACTTCTAAGCCTAAGGTCGTAGGTTCGAATCCTACTCGGGGCGCCATAGGATTACGAGTATCAAATATGGATGCGAGTCGAAAACCACGCATGTCTCGAGAACTGATGATGAGACTATCTGATCCTCGACGAGGGTCGATTGACGGTTTTACGGCGTACGGACATACGGGACGAAGCATCAACAGAAAACATCGGGCAAATTCAGATCGCCAATACATCAATAATTATCAAAGCTCTGCCATGGCTAATGGGCATAGCCACGTGCGTCGCCTTGGAACAGAGATGGGGGTCGTGCCTTCTGAAAATAGATATCAAGCAAACCAATCAACTGGACAGAGCTTGTCAAATAGGAAACCGCAGGTGACCGAGGGAAATGGTCTTAATCGCCCGTGTTCAAACGCCAACGCTCGCCCGATGGGACTCAACAGACCAAGGTCATCATTTCACGAACCGCCCTCCCGTCGGTACAACCCGTATGCATAAGGCAAAATAAAATCCTCACACGCGTGTGAGGTTATTTTTTGGAGGGCCAGGAGGGGCTCGAACCCTCGACACCCTGCTTAAGAGGCAGGTGCTCTAACCAGCTGAGCTACTGGCCCATACGTGTGATTTTAGCACATATTATGCCACAAATCAATGCTTGGGGCGAATGATGGGGGTCGAACCCACGGCCTCCGGAGCCACAATCCAGCGCTCTAACCAACTGAGCTACATCCGCCATGCGCAAGCTTCTAGCATTATACCATAGCTGATACCTGTACTCAAGCAGACTCATTTGGTAGAATGATAGAGATGAAAATACTCACTGGTACAGATTTGGCAAGTTTTATCAAAGAGCGCCAAGCCAAGCAAGTTCGCGCACTGCGTCAAGCCTGGCATATTCAGCCGCGTCTGGCAATTATCACCAATACCGACAATCCAGTGATTGAAACCTACATGCGTTTGAAGCGTAACTATGGCGCGGATATTCTGATCGATACAGAGATTCATCATGTAGAAGATGTACTGGAAACGGTTCAGCAGCTGAATGCGCGAGAAGATGTACAGGGAATCATCGTCCAACTGCCGTTGAAAGATCCAACTCAGACGGACGAAATATTGGCTGCGGTCGCACCAGAAAAAGACGTTGACGGGCTGAACCCTCGTTCGTCGTTTGAAGCGGCGACGCCAACGGCTATCAATTGGTTGTTGTCAGGGCATGGCATTGACCTTTCCAAAAAAAGCATTGCTGTGGTTGGGCACGGGCGACTGGTGGGCGCGCCATTGGCGGACATGTGGCGTCGGTCTGGTTTGGAACCGGTGGTATTTGACATGGGAGATGATCTGGTAGAGTTGGTGAACTTTGAGGTAATCGTCACCGCCACGGGTAGCCCTGGTATTATTTCGTCTGACATGGTGCAGCCTGGTGCTATCGTGGTAGATGCCGGCACCGCGTCTGACAAGGGTAAAATAGTTGGCGATGTTGCCAAAGAAGTGCGTGACCGACACGACGTGTCGATTACGCCCGAAAAAGGCGGCGTTGGACCGCTAACAGTGGCGGCGTTGTTTGACAATTTGATCAATGCCTGCCTGGCGATTGCCAATCAGCAAAAACAGAACTAGCCAGCCTAGCCGATGACGTCTTTGACTTTGCTGACCACTTGGCGTGGCGTCAAGTTCGCTTTGACGATGTAGCTGTGAATGTTGAGATCTCGCAGTTCGTCGGGCGCTTCTTCTTCGCTCAGGTTAGTTAGGACGATGACTGGCACAGTTTCACCCCACGTGTGCGAACGAATTTTTTTCAAGGCGGTCAGTCCGTCCATCTCCGGCATTTGTAAATCAAGTAAAATGATATCTGGGGTAAATTTCTCAACTAATTCGACGCCCACTTTGCCATCGGCGGCGAGTTGTACGTCAAAATCATCAGCCTCAAATTTCATGCGGTACATCTGGCTAATAGCTGGATCATCTTCGATAATGGCAATTTTCTTCATAGGCTCATTATAGCATAGATATCTGGACGAGAAGGCCTAAATCGCTTATATTTATATGCATGGATAGGGACTATGGGCAATCTCTGAAAAAAGCAACTCATGTTTTGAAAACCAGTCGCATGCGCAAGCAAGAATTTTTTGCTGAGATGGGTATGTTGCTACTGCGCAGCACTGATTTGGATGTATTTTTGAAGCGCATGAAATGTTTTTTGCGGCGGTCATTTCAGGCGGAATCCGTGACACTGGCAGTGAAAATTGGTGACAATTTTAGGCTAGAAAGCACCAGCAAACGAGTCCTCCCGGCGATTGACGTGGCACGATTGACAAAGCATATTCATCGGCATTATCGCTACAACGAAGTGGTGCTCGTCAAAGACTTAGCGGATGAATCATTGCAGCAAAGTTTGGCGATGTACCACATTGAAGTCATCCTGCCGCTAGCCATGGACCACGAATGTGTTGGCTGTGTGTTGTTTGGTAGGCGAGCCAAGCGCTACACGCGGCGAGATATTTCCCTCCTGGAAACCATGAGTGGTGAATTGGTGGTGGCAGTCAAAAACTCGCTCGCCATGGCTGAAGTACGGCAGCTTAACGAGACGCTGCAACAGAAAATCATCGATGCAACGAGGGAACTCAGGATTAGCAACCGCCAATTGCAACGACTGGACGCCGCCAAAGACGAATTCATCTCTATGGCATCACACCAGCTGCGAACCCCACTGACCAGCATCAAGGGCTATTTGGACATGATGCTGGAGGGCGACCTGGGGCCGATCAACGCGACGCAACGCACCGTATTGACCGAAGCCTTTGGTTCAAGTGAAAGAATGGTGCAGCTCATCGGTGACTTTTTGAGTGTATCCAGGCTGCAAACGGGCAAATTCGTCATCAACCGTCAAGCAACTGACTTGGCGCAACTGGTCAAGGACGAGGTTGCATTCCTAAAAACCATGTCCAAACAGCGACATGTCAAAATAGCAGTGGACATCGACAAAGACATCCCGCATCCCATGGTGGATGGTGAAAAATTGCGACAGGTGATGATGAACATGATTGAAAATGCACTGTACTACTCAAAACCTGACACGACCATCAAAGTAAAGCTGACCAGAGATGGTGGCGACGTGGTATTTACCGTCAAAGACACTGGCATCGGCGTTCCTGACGCGGAGCAAGCAAATTTGTTCAGTAAGTTTTTCCGCGGCTCAAACGCTCGCAAAAAACGCCCAGATGGTACGGGAATCGGGCTGTTTTTGGCGCGCAAGGTTGTCCTGGCGCACGGCGGTCAGATGGTATTTGAATCAAAAGAGAGTAAAGGCAGCACCTTTGGGTTTCGTCTGCCGGTGAAGTAGATGGCGTCAGAATAAGCTCATGACGCCCGAAACAATGATGATGAGCGCAACGATGATGATGGCGACAGTGCGCGCAATGCTGAGCTGTCGTTGGTGATCATGACGCCACTGACCAAACCGTGAGCGGTTGACCGCACTAACGCGAGTGATTGATGGCCGTTTGGTGGCAGCGTCCACTCCAGTGTACTTTTTGTTGCGTTTCTTCTTTTGCTTTGCCATGACTATTATTATATAAGAAACGACGCCAAATGAGAAATGGAGCGGAAAATTGCACTAGCCACCTGTAGACAACTGACTGATAATTTGCTATAATTCGTGACGTTGGCCTTATCGTCTAACGGTTAGGACACCAGGTTTTCATCCTGGCAATCCGGGTTCGATTCCCGGTAAGGTCACCACAGAGAAATTATCAAAATATAGGCAGCTTTGGCTGTCTATATTTTCGTTGTATATTGCTTGTGGTTGGGTTACAATGAAAGCATAAAGATAAGACTGTTGGAGGGTTTGATGTCCAAGAAGCGCAACCAGAAAAAGAACAAGCAATATAGATTATTATTGTTCCTAGGTAGCTTAGCAGTACTGCTTATTATTGCCGTGGCTGGGTTATATATTCGAAATGAGAATAAATTAGCTAGTGTTCAGGGCAAGATGTCAGAGTATTTAAAAGGTAAATATCATGAGGATTTTAAGGTAGAGAGACCTGAATATAAACATGGAGGCCTTGGGGTCAACGGTATATGGATGTCGCAAGCATACCTAGTGTCAAACCCAAAACTAAAGTTTGATATCGATTGCAACTATTTAAATCCCTCTGACTGTAGCGACCAATATATCGCCGCCATCTGGTCAGTCCAAGCCAGCAGGGAGTTAGAATCTATCGTCAAAGAAGTTAACGCTAACAGCAATGGCTATAAAGCAGATAGTGCACGGGCAGAAATTGTCTTATCTGAAGATTTGGTAGATTCTGTAAATAAACAGTCTAAGTATGAGGACAATAAAACCAAGGACAAAGGCTTCCTGTATAGACTAATAATAGACGCCCCAAACGACAGCCAGAAGGCCTCTTATATATTTAAAATTGTAGAGAAATTGAGAGAAGAGGGTGTGTATAGTGTAAAAATAAACACAAATAGCAAAAGCCGTTCAACTGGCAGATGTACAATTTTTCTAGATAAAAAAGATTTGGGGTCCGAAAAAGACTTGAATGATTGTATTAATAAAATAGGGAAATAATATGGCATTAAATACTCTAGAATATCTGATACTAATCTCAAAGCAATTACCAACCTCAGAATTGCTTTTACAGACAAGACCACTAGTATGTTGTATCATGCCTATGTTTAAATAAAATCATAAATAACTAAGCAATAAGAGGCTGTATTACATGGCGAAGGGTAAAAGCAAAAGAACTAACAAATCACGCATAAATAATAAAAAGGCCCGGCGAGTTATTTTAATTATTCTGTCGTCGATAGTTGTGATAATGACGGTAGTGTATATCGTAGGTGGAATTATAGTAGATAGAGAAATTAATAAACGTTCGGTTAGCGATACGACCGAGCAGGCTAATATAATTAGCTATCTAAAAAACAAATACAATCAAGATTTTGATGTAGAAAAGCCTAGTTGCGATGGCGGTGCTTTTGGTATTTCTTGCGTATGGTCTACTAACGCCTACCCTAAATCAGATAAAAGTATAAAGATACATGTTTCTCGGGTAGATAATCAGACAAAATATAGTGACGACTATGTAGTAAGGACTTGGCAAAAAGAACAAACTGCCAAAATTCAGCCCAAAGTCAGAGAAATATTTAAAGACATGCCCGTTGATGTCAAAGTTAGACTAGGTGTAATAGATCCAGACGTAGAGCGTACCTTCACTCTGAAAAAGCCAACTTTTGAGGAGGTGTTTTTGGCTGAAAATAAAGTCGGGCAGCGTGGCAATTTAGCTTATGGATTAAATTTTAAGTATGATGGTGACATTAAAGACGAGAGTCGTTTTGCTAGTGGCATACACGAGATGATGGAGCATGCGAAAAACGTGGGAGTGAGCCCTAAAGATATATCTGTAAATATATACTTATCGAAGAATGGCAAGCTTATTTCAAGAGAATATTGTAATAGAGATAAGTTGTCATCAATTAATGAGATAAAAGGTTGTATTGATACGTCAAAAAATATGCCAGTAGAGGAGGGCGATAGATGGTAAGAACGATTGATTACTTAAGCTTATCAGCCTTGGCTTACGTTGATTTAAAAAATCTGATCACCGCCTGTTATTTATAAGCATACCGTTACCCAGCCTAGGCTCAGTAGAACTGCTTATCATGAATATGAGAGAAATTTTCTTGCATAGTACAACCATTTTCCATCACTGTTATTTCGTGATATAATTTTAAAAATGAGTAAACCTATTTTTAAACGTACCAAAATTTTGGCAACAATTGGTCCTGCAACCATGAGCCAGGAAAAAGTATCGGAGCTGATGGCCGCTGGCGCCAACGGTTTCCGTCTTAATTTTAGCCACGGTAGCTACGAAGAGCGCACGCAGCAGATTGAGTGGATTCGTACCGCCAGTCGTGAGCAAGACAAGCCAGTTGCGATCTTGCAAGACTTGCAAGGTCCAAAAATTCGTCTGGGCATTTTGAAAGACAACATGTTGGAAGTGAAAACTGGCGATATGTTGGTGCTGGATTCGGAAATTGCTGAGCATGACGGAAGCTTTAATCTTCCGGTGCAGTACAACTTGGCCAGCAAGATGAAAGTTGGCGAGCCGCTGTACATGTTTGATGGTAAAATTCGTTCAATTGTGCGCGAAATCGTCAGCGAAACTGCCATCAAGGTTGAGATTCAAAACGATGGCTTTTTGATGAGCCGAAAAGGTTTGAATTTGCCTGACACTGATTTTGGCGGTGACATTTTGACCCAGAAAGACCTAGAAGACATTGAGTGGGGGGCTAGCCGCGACTTTGATTATGTTTCTTTGAGCTTCGTGCAGTCCGCATCTGATATCGTTGACTTGCGGCAGCGTTTGTTGACGTTTGGTTCTGAAGCGCAGATCATCGCCAAGATTGAGACAAAATCTGCCATCTCTCCAGAAAATCTGGAAAAAATCGTGCAGTTGAGCGATGGTGTCATGGTGGCCCGAGGGGACTTGGCGGTGGAAGCTGGTGCTGAGATTGTGCCAGTCGTACAGCGACGGATTATCACATTGTGTCGCAAGCACGGCAAGATGGTGATCGTAGCAACTCAGATGATGGGTAGCATGGTTGACAATCCTGAGCCAAGCCGCGCTGAAGTGAGCGACGTGGCAAACGCGGTCATCCAAGGTGCTGATGTCGTGATGTTGTCTGATGAGACTGCCAATGGTAAGTACCCAATTGAAGCGGTTGATTCCATGCGAAAAACCATTCTCTACACCCAGGAACACAGTGATGTCATGTCAGTGACAAAGAGTGAATCTCGCCAGAAAAATGACGCCGTCATCAGCTACACAGCTGCTCGTTTGGCGCGTGACCTCAACGCAGATGCTATTGTGGCAGAGACGGACACGGGTGCTACGGCCGTCAATATTGGTGCTTTCCGTCCAAACATGCCAATCATCAGCCTGACAGACAACCTCAAAACAGCTCAGAAGTTGGCGCTGAATTACGCAACTCGTGTGTACATGCGTCCACCAGAGAACTGTCATGGTCTTGACCTAGCACGTGATCTGAAAAATGAAGGCTACTTTGGTGATGGTGTGGCAACGTTGGTGTTGGTCAATGGCCACCGCCCAGGCGCCGGCAAAACTGATACGATACGCGTTTTGACACTGGAGTAAATGATTAGTATATAGGATATCAAAGGGTGGGCAAACGATTTTTCAAACAGACAATTCATGACGTTGACTTGCGCCATAAAACAGTGTTGGTGCGGGTTGACTATAATGTGCCGTTGCTCGAAAATGGTGAGATTTCTGATGATCTACGAATTCGTGCCAGTTTGCCCACGTTGAGATATCTGTTGTCGCAGCATTGTAAGATTGTGCTGATCAGCCACTTGGGTCGTCCGCAAGGCCGAGACGAAAAATACAGTCTAGCACCGGTTGCGGTGCGCTTGTCAGAACTGTTACAGTATCCAGTGAAATTTGTTGATGATTGTGTGGGCGACAAGGTTCGTCAAACAGTGCGGCGATCTTCTGGGGTAATTATTTTGTTAGAAAATTTGCGGTTTTATCCTGAAGAAGAAGCTGACGACACGCAGTTTGCGCGCTCAATTGCTCGGGCTAGCCAGGCTGATTATTTTGTGCAAGACGGCTTTGCAGTGGTGCACCGAAAACACGCCAGTACACACGAAATTACCATGTATATACCTGGGGTGGCGGGTGACTTGGTTCGTGCTGAATATGACGCCATCACTCGCGCCATGCTTAGTCCCAAGCGGCCGCTAGTCGCCATCGTCGGCGGTGCCAAAGTTTCTGACAAAATCGGCATGATTCATGAGTTTATCAATAAGGCTGATCAGATCTTGATCGGCGGCGCCATGGCAAATACCTTTTTGGAATACAAGGGGTACAATATGGGAAAAAGCCGCGTTGAGCCAGGCCAGCACGACGTCATTCGCCAGATTTATCAAGCAGTGGAACAAAAAGTTGGTCGTGAACATGTGGATGATTTTCTGTTGCTGCCAACAGACGTTGCAGTAGCTGAAAGCCCTGACAGTCAAGAGCGGCGTGAAGTCAGTGTGGCGAATATTGGTGTCAATGACATGGCACTCGACATAGGTATGCAAACCATTGAACGCTACACTACAGTACTAGCCCACGCGGGAACGATCATCTGGAATGGCCCAGTTGGTTTGGCTGAGAAATCGACTTTTGCCATTGGCTCTGCTCGTCTCAGTTTGGCGATCGCCCAAAATAAGCAGGTGATTTCAGTAGTCGGTGGCGGTGACACGGCTGATTTTGTATTGAAATGGGATGGTCATGACGGCGCAGCGTTTAGTCATGTTTCCACAGGTGGCGGGGCTAGTTTGGCGTTGATGGCTGGAAAAAAACTGCCAGGAATTGAGAGTTTACTAGACGCATATGGGCTTGGAGTGGTACACTAAAAAGCATAAGGGGAATATATGGGCAAAAAGTTAATCGTTGGCAACTGGAAAATGCACCTAACTATGCAAGAAGCGAGTCTTTATCTGCATAAGCTGATGAAGATGATTTCGTCGCATCGTGATGTAGAAACAGTGGTAGCGCCAACAATTTTGACGCTTCAGAGTCTGAGTCTGCAAGTGAATCGCCGACTCATCAAGCTGGCAGCTCAGAATTGTTACTGGCGTGACTATGGTAATTACACCGGCGAAGTGCCAGCGGCTCATCTTCGTGGCCTGGTTGATTATGTCATTGTTGGACATTCGGAGCGGCGCTATGTTTTCCAGGAGCGTGACCGCGACATCAGATTGAAAGTTCAAGCCGCGCTGCGTAATCATTTGCAACCAATCCTGTGTATTGGCGAAACGCTACAAGAAAAAACCCTTGGTGAGACAGCTGATGCGCTGCACGATCAGCTGCTGAGCGGTTTGGCCAATGTGACGGCTGATGAGTTTGACCGCATCGTGATCGCCTATGAGCCAGTTTGGGCAATTGGTACTGGAGAAAGTGCCAACCCAGCTGATGTGCGACGAGCCATTAAAACGATTCGTCGTCAAATTCAGCAGCTATTTGGCAAAAAAGCTGCAACTGAGGTGAGAATCTTGTACGGCGGTAGCATAACGGTTGAAAAGGCAAGTGATTATTTGCGTATTGATGGAATCGATGGTTTGTTGATCGGTGGTGCTAGTTTGGACGCCTATCAATTTATCGATATTGTAGAAAAAGCACATAACAGCAATCGGGAGGGGAAATGACAGATATTGACTTTGAGGAACTGGACAGGGCGGTGAATTCACTGATGAATCAGCGCCGGCAGGACAGCGACCGTGCTTCAGATAGTCCAGCGGCTGATGACAAAAAGACCGAAATAGCTGCCGTGGCTGATGATAAAAAACCTGAAACAATTTTGGTAGCTGACAGTCAGGCGGCTGATGCTGCTCCTACGGCTGAGGTTGAGAAAACTGAGATTAAACCTATATCTGAGAGTAATGAACCTAAAGAGCCAGCGCCAGCTGAAGAACCGACGGCGCCAGTGTCAACATCTGGTCACGTTTTCATTGCGCCTGAAGCAAAACCTGAGGCCAGCTCTGAGCCAGGGGCTACTGACAGTCCTGAAGCTACCGATGCTCAGCCAGAACCTACGGTAGAAGAACCAGTCGTTGCGGATCAGGTTGCTGATGAAGCTCCAGCGCCCGAGGTTGAAGATAAGGCAGAAAAGTCAGTGTTTGCCCCACCGGTTACTCCACGGCACACTGGTCGCGTCATGGACGTGGTAGCACCGTCGTCAGTGAGTACAGCTGCCATGAGCACGCGCCCAGCGTCGGCAGTTCGCACCAACACGGTGGTGGCTGATCCAATGGTCAACCCAGTGCGAACGCCGCGCATGGATATGTCTGGTAATCATGAATCAGAATCAAGTAGCACACCAGCTGAGACGGCAGCACCGACTTTAGATACCACAGACCTGGCAAATGCTATTTCTCAGTCATTGTCATCAACTGAGCAGTCAGCAGATACATCAAGCTTTGGCGAAACAGCAGCAGGACAGCCAGCCTCGTCATCATTGGTTTCGCCGTTTGTGAGCAACGCTAGCGCGACTATCGAAAAGCGTCCATTGGGCTCATATGGTGCCGGTAATGCTTCTGATGAGAATAGCGAAGTCTCCATGGTCAGCCCAGATTTGATGGGCGCTGAAGCGACGGATGATACACAGCCAGCGCCAGAGAAAAATGATCTTGGCGGTAAACCACGGCTGAGCCTTGAGCCAAGCTCAGAGGTAGCAGCTGAAGAGTCAGTTGGCATGAATTCTGACCTCGATCGAGAGCTCATGGCTCTGGAGATGGGGATCAAGAGCGAATTGGCCGACGGCGATGCTGACGCCTCTGAAGAAGAGCAAACGCCAGAGGTGGCCGCTACGGTTGCTGAGCTAGACTCATTAACCAATGAATCTAGCGCTGCTGAGGCGGAAATGCCTGAAGAGGGCGCTGTGGAAAATGACCAGCCTGCGGCGGAGTTAGCGAGCGACAGCGCTTCTCAACCAACGCCAACGTTTGATCAACAGGCAGCAGTGGCAATGAACGCAAATGAGCCAGCGGAGTCATCAACACCAGAACCTGCTCCAATGTTTGAAGCGGCTGCAGCTCAACCACAGCCTATTGAAGAGAAGAAACCATCTGGAGTGATGAGCTTTATTATCATTTTGATCTTGTTGCTGCTGGGTGCGGGTGGCGGAGCTGCCGCATATTACTTCTTGCTGGTACAATAGTACAATGGATATATTGACAGAACTGAATCCAGAGCAACTCCGGGCGGTTAAGCATGAATCTGGGCCATTGTTGATCTTGGCTGGTGCTGGTAGTGGCAAAACGAAGACGCTGACGCACCGAATAGCCTACTTGGTGTCGCAGAAGAATATTTGGCCAAGTCATATTTTGGCAGTGACGTTTACAAACAAAGCTGCCAAAGAGATGAGGCAGCGACTGGCGGTGTTGCTGCACGAAAATCCAGATGATCGTCGGTTTATGCCGTGGATGGGGACATTTCACAGCATCTGTGTACGCATATTGCGCATGGATGGGGCGGCTTTGGGTCTGGATAAACGGTTTGTGATTTATGATACGGACGACCAATTGAGCTTGATCAAGCAAATCATGAAGGCGCAAGGTCTGACTGACCGTGACATTAAGCCCCGTTCGGTGTTGTCTGCCATCTCTCATGCAAAAAATGACATGATAGATCCGGAGGCCTATGTGGCGTCAGCGTCGAGCCCCGTCCAGCAGCGAATTGGCGCACTGTTCCAGGCATACGAGAAGGCACTTCGTCAGGCGGCAGCGCTTGATTTTGATGATTTGCTACTGAAGGTTGTTGAATTGTTCAAGACACATCCTGACATTCGTCAAAAATGGCAGCAGCAATTTCAGCATATTTTGATCGACGAATATCAAGACACGAACACGGTGCAATACACGCTGATTAAATTATTGGTCGGACCAGAGCGCAATCTGTCAGTGGTTGGCGACGACGCGCAGTCAATCTATAGCTTCCGTGGTGCCGACTATACTAATATTCTCAATTTTGAACGAGATTTTCCTGGAGCGGTGGTCATCAAGCTGGAGCAAAATTACCGCTCGACTGGCTCAATTTTGAATTTGGCGAATAGTCTCATCCAGCACAACGTTAATCGGACTGATAAAAATCTTTGGACAAATAGCGGTGACGGCGCTGAACCGCAGCTGTGGCAGCTCTATTCTGAGGCCGAGGAAGCTCAGGTGATCGCCAATGAGATACGACGTCAGCTGAGTGTCGGACGCTCACCGGATGACGTCGCTGTGTTGTATCGGACCAATGCCCAAAGTTACGCAATTGAACGGGCGCTGCGCCAAAACTATTTGCCGTACAAAATTGTGGGCGGATTGCGATTTTTGGATCGGGCGGTTGTCAAGGATGTTTTGGCGTATCTGCGGCTACTATATCAGCCGAGCGACAGGATGAGTTTTTCACGAATCGTTAACGTGCCGAAACGAGGTATTGGCGCGGTGAGCGTGGCTAAATTTTTGGCTTGGAATGATGAGCAAGGGACGACTGTCATTGACGGGCTGTTGGCGGTCAATGAGGCACAGGGACTGACACCACGCGCCAAGCATTCGCTGTATGAGCTCGGGACGCTACTCAGTAGTTTACAAGAGGCGATTGACGAGGCGCCAGCCGATGTGATTGAAAAAATTATTGATCAAACAGGGTATGGCACATTTATCAATGATGGTAGCGTGCAATCAGAAGAAAAAATGGAAAACCTGGGCGTCCTGGTGGCTGAGGCTAAAGCCTATGTTGACGTACCGACGTTTTTGGAAGAGATGGCACTGATGTCTGCTAGCGATGATCAAGCACAAGAGCAAATCACCCTGATGACACTGCACGCCGCGAAAGGTTTGGAGTTTCCGGTGGTATTTCTGACTGGTCTGGAAGAGGGGATATTACCGCACTCCCGCGTGTTCGACGGCGGTAAAGCTGAGGACGTCGAAGAAGAGCGGCGACTTTGTTATGTCGGCATCACTCGTGCTCGCCAAGAATTATTTATCACCTGTGCTAGCTCCAGAACGCAATTTGGACAAATAGCGTACAATCTGCCGTCGCGCTTTTTGGATGAGATGGGAATTCTGAGTGGTGGATTGGACAAACCTGCTTCGCCAAGCTTTGTGCCAGAGGCTGAATTTTACAGTGATGAAATCGGTCTGGATGTCGGCGATAGGGTGCGCAGTCCGCAATTTGGCGTCGGCGAGGTCATAGAAGTCGATGGTTTAGCAGTGGTAGTAGCTTTTGAAAACGGTAAAACCAAGAAGTTGAATGTTGAGTTTGCTCGATTAGAAAAGTGCTAGTCGGTTGCCAATATGAGCGAGTTCTGCTATAATCAATAGAGCGTTTTTCGCTATGAGTATGAAATTTGGACTGAAAATTCACCACAGTACAGCGCGAATGATGATAGTCGTAGCGATTGCTATCTTTGGGATTGCGAGCGTGAAGTTAGTTGACAATGCTCTGGCTCGAGAACAGGTCAAGGAGTCAACAACAGCTGCTCCAAATGGTGAAAAGGTAGTAACTATTCATGATCGGGGTCAGGAACGATCCATCGTCACCACTGTCGGGACGGTCAAAGAGGCCTTGAAGGCGGCTGATATCTCAGTTGATGAAAAGCATGACGTTGTCGAGCCGAGCCTTGATACCCAGCTGGTGTCCACGAAATATAATGTCAACGTCTATCGTGCGCGGCCAGTAACAGTGGCGGATGGTACGCACCGAGTTCGTGTGGTGACCGCCCAGCAGACGACACCGTTGATAGCACAGGCTGCGGGCGTGACTGTTTACCCTGAGGACAAGACAACCATCGAACCTCCAAGCGACTTTTTACTGGACGGTGCTGATGTTATTTTGAAAATTCACCGAGCTACACCATTACAACTGACGCTTTATGGCAAAACCACTGAGGTCAGGACGATGGCTCGTACGGTCGGAGAATTGTTGCGTGAGAAAAACATAACGCTCGGTAAAGATGACGGCATGTCTGTTCCTGAATCAACACCTATCACCACTGGCATGCACCTCAGTGTTTGGCGTAATGGCAAGCAGACGGTTACTGTTGAAGAAGAAATTGCCGTCCCTGTTGAGCAGGTTAAAGATGCCAACCGAGAGACTGGCTTCAAACAGGTCAAAGAAGCTGGCGCACCGGGTAAAAAGAACGTTACCTATGAAATTGAGATGAGAAATGGCCAGGAGGTTTCACGCCGTATTATCGCCAGTGTCACGACCGTTGAGCCAAAAAAGCGCGTTGAGCTAGTGGGCGCCAAAAGTGCTAACACCTTCTCTGGTAGTTTTTCTGAGGCCTTGGCACGGTTGAGAAGTTGTGAAGGAGGTTATACATCAAACACCGGAAACGGTTATTATGGCGCGTATCAGTTTGACAAGCGCACCTGGGGAGGCTTTGGTGGTTATTCGGTAGCTTCTGACGCTCCACCATCAGTGCAAGACGAGAAAGCATGGCAGACATACAAAGCTCGTGGCTGGCAGCCATGGCCAAGCTGTAAGGTAAGGATGGGTCTACAAGACATCTACCGGTAATATCAGGTAATCTGTAGGAAATACATGAAGCGGTATTGGTTTTTACTAAAAACTCCAAAAGTAGCAGTGATGATAACAGGGCTGATGGCTGCAACAGTGTTGACTGTCGTTCTGGCGGTATCGTCAGTCCAGAGAAAATTTGCCCAAGCTACAGAAAGAGAAGCAATTCACGAGTATACTGTCATCACCGAAGAGCCAGTTCAGTTTGAGGTACAGTCAGCAAAAAGCTACGCACACACCGTTGGTTTTAAGCAGGTGAAGCAGGCGGGTGCTGTCGGTTCTAAGCAGGTGACGCATAGCGTGAAGGTGAAGGGTGACGGCACGGAAGTTGCGAAAAATAAAGTTGCTGAACAAATTACCAATCAACCTGTGGCGCAGATAGAGATTGTTGGTGCTAGGCTACCGAATGCCTTGACCAAAGCCAAAAGCGCCCAGCAGTTTACCGACTCCAAAGGCATATCGCACCGCGAAACCTACTACGACCTACCGATGAATGTTGCCATCAATGCTTGCGGCGTCAGTGGTTATACGGTGCGGGCGGACGGTGCCAAGGTGGATAAAGATGGCTATATTTTAGTAGCGGCAAATTATGGTAACTATCCGCGCTGTTCGGTGGTGGAAACCAGCATGGGGCCTGGCAAAGTGTATGATACTGGCGGTTTTGCGGTGCGGCATCCACATGGATTTGACCTGGCGACTGATTGGACAAACGGAGATGGTCGCTAGATGGCGTCAACTCGTGGGCCGAAAAAAGAGTTAGGCCAGCATTGGCTGCGTGACCCAGGGATTTTGGCAGAGATAGCCGAGGCGGCGGAACTTGGTGAAGATGATGTGGTTTTGGAAATTGGGCCGGGGCTTGGCACCCTGACCAGCCGGTTATTAGCGCGAGCTCAGTGCGTGGTGGCGGTAGAATTTGACGCGGATTTGGCGCGTAAATTGCCGGGGCAGTTTCCTGGTAAAAACCTGGACGTGATTAACGAAGATATTTTGCAATTTGATCTAAATCAGCTGCCGAAGGGTTATAAAGTAGTTGCCAATGTGCCATACTATATCACTAGCAAAATTGTTGAAAAGTTGATGACGGCAGAAAATAAACCACTTTTGGCCGTGCTGCTGGTGCAAAAAGAAGTCGCCCGGCGCATCGCGGCGGAGCCTGGCGAAATGAGTATTTTGGCGGTTAGCGCGCAGCTATTTGCTGAGGCAGAACTCGATATTGAAGTATCGCGGCAATTCTTCACGCCACCGCCAAAAGTTGATTCGCAGGTGGTGGTATTGAGAGCTCGCACCGAACCGCTAGTCGCCCCCGAAGACCACAAAGATTTTTTCTGTGTTGTCAAAGCTGGTTTTTCCGCCAAACGTAAAAAACTGCGCTCTAGCTTGAGTGGTGGACTGGGCATCAGTAAAGCTAGCGCCGAACAGCTGCTAAAAAAGGCTGACATTTCTCCTGATGCTCGTGCTGAAGATTTGGCGATTGATGATTGGCAGCGACTGCTCAAAGAATGGCGGACGCAATGATTGCGGCAGATCAGCCTACTTGTTTTCCTTCTGACCTGTTGGTCGCGGTTTCGTCGAAAGATGATGGCACTATGCTCAACCGTATTCGCGGTCGCCACGTAGCTGAGATAGTGAATAATCGGCGGCGGTTTTGCGATCAAATTGGCATTAATTACGACGACGTTGTCTATCACGTGATTTCATATGACCAAGCACAAACGTTTGATACCATTGCTGATGTTACTGAAGCTGACACGACTCGACATAACAGTGAGGGGATTTTTACTGATGCGCTCTATACCGAAGCGGTTGGTGTCGGTTTATTCTTGCCAGTGGCGGACTGTATCGCCACCGCCATTTATGATCCAAAGCGTCGGGCGCTGATGTTGGTGCATTTGGGTCGGCATTCGACGGTTGCGCAGTTAATGTCTCGGGCAGTTCGGTATTTTGTCGAGCGCGGCAGCCAGGCAAAAGAGCTGCAAATTTGGATGTCGCCAAGCATCACGCAGAAAAATTATCGTATGGATTATTTTGATCATACAAATGATACGAATTGGCACAATTTCTGCCGTCAAACAGCTGACGGGATTTATCTGGACATGCAAGGATTTAATTGTTCGCTGGCTATTCAGGCGGGCGTTCCTGCTGACAATATTGTCATGTCGTCAATCGACACGGCAGATGATCCAAATTATTTTTCACACTCATCGGGCGATACGGCGGGACGAATTGTGGTGGTAGCAATGATGCGTGGGTGAGCCTTCGGTAAACGCATATCGGTGAAAATTATTCCAGATAATGATACAATGAGTAGCATGACTAAACAACATGCCTACATCACTACCGCTATTCCTTATGTCAACGGTTTGCCGCACATCGGGCACGCCATGGACTATATGTTGGCGGACGTGTGGACGCGCTATCAACGGCAAAACGGCCGCGAGGTGCGTTTCCAGACGGGCGTGGATGAGCATGGCAATAAAATTGCTGCCAAGGCTGCCAGTCAAAACCAGACACCACAAGCCTATGTTGACCAAATGCACGGCAATTTCCAGAACATGATCGCTGAGCTGAATATTTCGGCGACAGATTTTATCCGCACGACTGACCCGCATCATGTTAGTGCGGTGCAGTATATTTGGCAGAAGCTGGCTGCGGCTGGCTACATCTACAAAAGCACATACGAGGGCTGGTACTGCCAAGGTTGTGAGGCATTCGTCACCGACAAAGAAGCAGCTGAAAATAATGGCATTTGTCCTGACCACCAAGCGCCGTACCAGCGACTGAGCGAAGAAAATTATTATTTCAAAACCAGTGCTTTTTCGGAGAACATTCGCCAATCCATTGAGTCGGGCAAAATGAAAATTGTGCCTGAATTTCGCAAAAAAGAGTTTTTGGAATTGATGAAAGATGGCCTAAAAGACGTGTCAATTTCGCGTCCGCGAAAGAATTTGAGCTGGGGCGTGCCAGTGCCAGGCGATGACACGCAGGTGATGTATGTCTGGTTGGATGCGCTGAGTAATTACATCACGGTCATCGGCTATCCTGACCGCCCAGAAGAATGGCAGAGCTATTGGCCAGCAAATGTGCAGGTGATTGGTAAGGATATCCTTCGTTTTCATGCTGGGATTTGGCCGGCGGTGTTGGTGGCACTGGATTTACCGCTGCCGAAAGTGCTGTTGGTACATGGATTTATCAACGTTGGCGGCGCCAAGATGAGTAAGAGCCTCGGTAATGGTGTCGGTCCAGCTGATATCATCCCGCACTACGGTGTCGAGGCCTTTCGCTATTATTTCCTGCGTCACGTGCCGACGCAAGATGATGGTGATTTCACCTGGGAGAAATTTGAAGCCGCCTATAATGGCGAATTGGGTAATGACCTGGGTAATTTGGTGCAGCGCGTTGCTAAGATGGTGCAGTCGTATCAGGCAGGTGTCATTGGCGATGCGCCACAGGCTGAACACGACATGGGCCCATACCGCCATTTCATGGAGAGCTTTGCTTTCAATCAGGCCATGGATGAAATTTGGCAAATTATCCGTGCGCTAAATCAGTACATTGAGCGTGTCCAGCCGTGGCAGGTTGCCAAAAAGCGCGCTAAGGACCCAGAAGCGGAAGCACATTTGGGCGAGATTTTAGCGTATGCTTGTGGTACGTTGCTGCAAGTGTCTGATATGCTACGACCATTTATGCCGCAGACTGCCGAGAAGATTCACGACATGTTCGCCAGCGGTGTCGTGCCGTCACAGTTGACGCCACTGTTTCCACGCAAATATCTCCACACGCCTGATCCACGTGCGCCAAAAGTAGAGACTCAAGGTAAATAACGATGAGCCCGGTGGCGGAGAATAATACAGCGACAAATTTGCGTTTGATCGATTCGCACTGTCATCTGCATGACACTGAATTTTTCGCGGACAATCGCGAGGAGTTATATCGGCAGTCAATCGCAGCGGGTATCGGCATGATTTGTGTTGGCACTGACGAGCGTAGTAGCCAACAGGCAGTGGAATTTGCTGCGAACCACGACTGTGTGTGGGCGGCAGTTGGCGTTCATCCGCATGATAGCAAAGATGGCTGGAGTGAGGTAGAGCAACTACTCAAAGCTAGGTCAGAGAATTCGCCGATTGTGGCGATTGGTGAGATTGGTCTTGATTATTATTACAATCACAGTCCGCGCGAGGTGCAAATTCAGGCGCTGGAGGCGCAGCTGCAGCTGGCGGTGGATCATGATTTGCCAGTGAGCTTTCATATTCGCGATGGCGCGCCCGACCAGCCGTCGGTGTGGGATGATTTTTGGCCAATTTTTGATAATTTTCATGGGCTGCGCGGCGTACTACATAGTTTTACTGATACACGCGCCAATTTAGAGAAGGGATTTGCTCGCGGATTATACGTTGGTTTGAACGGCATTAGCACCTTCACTAAAGACCAAACACAGCGAGAATTATTTGCTTCCATCCCGCTGGAGCGATTATTATTAGAAACTGATGCACCATTCTTGACACCAAAGCCATTTCGTGGTAAGATGAATAAGCCAGAATATGTGGAGTTGGTGGCAAAGTATTGGGCGGCGGAGCGCAAGCTAGCGCTTCACGACCTCGAAAAAG